>NZ_BDHF01000053.1:0-21743 GCF_054786115.1 Treponema sp. R80B11-R83G3
TTCGCGCATTTGATTTGCGCGATTGATAAAATCATAAAGGCGCGTCAGAAAAGCCGCCTTGTCATAGTCGATATACGGCTGTGTTTTTTTTGTTTTCATATCCTTTTCTCCGTTATGTGCTATACCGCCAGGGCGACCCGCGCCCCGAAGGTCGTTTTGTGAGTGCGGCCCCATGTGCCGGACACTACCCGCAATGCCGGAAGTTTCGCGCCCAGTACCGAAATAACGGCAGTTAAATTTGCCGGAACATAGCCAAGCCGATACAAGCCCTTGCCATTGGTTACCCCGACCAGTACCGCTATGGCATTCTTGTCTGCGGGGTTGTTTTCTTCCGGCACTAATATTGCCTTAATCTGATCCGGCTTGTAAGCGGCAAGCCTTTTTAACGCTTCCTGCCTGTTGCCGAAGGACGTACCCTTTACCGCCAGTTCCAATTTACCCGCCTTTACGATTGCCCAGGCTTTCACGAAAGCCGCGCTCTTGTCCCCGCCCATTCGCGAAGCAAGCCGATTGGCCAGTGTTACTACTTTGCTTTTCATTTCGCTGTTTTTCATGTTCTTCCTCCGTTATCTTTATATTATAAGTATAGGATATTTCCTACACTTTGTCAAGTGTTTTGAGAAAATATTTTCATTTTTTTTGAAGATTTTTTATGATTTTACTTATCGCTTGTGTAGTAAAATATAGGATAATTCCTATTCTTTTATTTGGTATTGACATTTTATAGGATATAACCTATATTAAAACTATGGAAGGAATAACTATTGACGAAATGTGTGAAAAGTTAAAACTGCCTTTTAAGACAGTTGAAGGTCGCATACAACGAGCAGGAATTAAGCCTATAACGAAGCAAGCCTTATATCCCCTTAAAACATTGGACTTAATTAAAGACGTTTCAATGGGCCGCCCCAAGAAGCCCAAAACCGAAACGGGCAAGAGCAGGCCGGCAAGCAAGCCCGCGAAGGGCAAGAAGTGAAAAACCGACAGAAAACACTTGAAAATCACTATGGATTGCCGAAAAAATAGCAAATATTAATTAACTTGTGATATATTTTAGTTTATAAGCGTTTTTTGCCGGGTAAATGCGAAAGTTTATGATTTGGGAGAATCAATAATGGAATTAACGGCAGAACAAGACGCTAAATTCAAGGATTTATGCGCGGAAATCAAGCCCGGCGAATACGGCAGGGTTGTTGTCGCTTTTACAGGGGAACCGGGTAACTTCGTCCAGATAACAGGAGAGAAAAATTTTAGGTTCCATAGCGAGACTTCCATGCCTACCCACGGAAAACCTAGAAATGGGTAAGATTCAACTGCCCCGGAAATAGCGCATAACAAATAAAGCGTATCGGACTGTTTTTTATGCCTTACGGACATTTTCTAAAATGCCCCAAAACGCGCGAGGATTGACGCTATCAAGTTTTCTTTGCCATTTAATATAATAATGTGTTGTTATGTTGTGCCGTTGCTTTCGGGGCTGTCTCTGCGATATTAGCAGAAAATATCGACACAAAAAATGACATAAAAAACCGTAATTTTTAATATTGCTTAATACGCTTAAATAACTTTATATATGTTATCCCCTCTTGTAATTCTTTGCCATTTCATGATTTAATAACTCTTAATAGTGCGTAATGGTTTTCAGTATTGCGTTATGTGAAAAACTCGTAATGCGCAGGTCCCGGGTTCGATTCCCGGTTCTGGCTGGAAACAATCTAAATGCAACATTCCGTTGTCTGTATTGGGCGGTACACTAGCAATGGGATATGAGTTCGAGTCTCACCATCGGCACGCTACTTTATCTGTCTCGCTTTCTTTTTGGCTTCCGGTATCAATGCCCTAAGCTGCTTTATACGGGTTTTATCAGAAGGATGGGTACTTAAAAATTCAGGCGTGCCGCCTCCTAATGCGGACATCCTTTGCCAAAATGGCACAGAGGCTTCGGGGTTATAACCGGCGATAGCCATCAAAAGAAGCCCGTAATGATCAGCCTCGCTTTCATGTTTTCTGCTGAAAGGCAACGTTCCTCCGAGTGTGGTGCCTACGCCGTAAGCTGCCATTATAAGAGCTTGGCTTTCTTTGGATAATCCCGAAGCGGCGATGGCCACGCCAACGGCGCCAATCTGCTGTAAAACGCTGGCGCTTACCCTCTGCTGTCCGTGATTGAGCAGAGCATGGGCGACTTCGTGACCCATTACTGTGGCAAGCCCATCCTCTGTCTGAGTGAGGGGAAGTATACCGGTATATACAACGATTTTTCCTCCCGGCATACACCATGCGTTTATCTGCTTGGAATCGACCAGATGGTATTCCCATTTGTAATCTTTTAGGTAACTGGAATTGCCTTCACTGGCAAGCCATTTTTCCGCCGCCCTGCGGATGTTTGCGCCGATACGCTCTACCATCTTGGCATCAGATGTTCCGTTAACAACTTTATTTTCAGAGAGGAATTGGTTGTATTGCTGGAAAGATGCGGAAAAAAGTTCACTGTTACCCACTAAAGCCATTGTTTTTTGTTTGGTAAGCGGGTTGGTTACACAAGTAAGAAGGGATGTCAAACATAAGAGTATTATTAATAGGAATTTTTTGTTTTTCATAAGATTAATATATCACTATAAAACGTGAATGTCAATATTTAATCAAAAAACATGTTAAATTACCGCTTCATGTCAAAAAAAACTTTTACTGCGCCGCCAGTCTGTAAATCGCTTCAGCGTCTTTTTCTTCCAGTTTGCGGTAATTGCCGATTGCGCCAAAGTGAACGGCGCGTTTTGACATTTCCGTTATTTTTGCAGGATCGATATTTGCATCGGCAAAACGAATGGGCATACCGATTGATAGGAAGAAATTCTCCATGCGTAAAACTCCTTCCAACGCTGCTTGTTCGTAGTCGTAAAACGCGCCGTCTACGCCCCATACCTTTGCTGCAAAGCGGGCGAGTCGGGGAGTGTCTTCTTTTATGTTGTAGCGAAGCCATGCCGGAAAGATGATGGCAAGACCCGCGCCGTGGGCAAGATCGAAAAGAGCGGACAGTTCATGATCAAGGGCGTGGCTTGCCCAGTCTCCGATACGGCCTGTGTCTAAAAGACCGTTGTGCGCGATTGTTCCCGCCCACATGATTTCCGCTCTCGCGTCGTAATTATTTTCTCCGCCTGAAAAAATTTTTCTTGCATTACGGATTATCGTTCTTAACGCGCCTTCGCACAGTTCGTCCGTAAGTTCCACGTGTTGCACTTTTGTAAAATAGCGTTCCATGATGTGCGCCATCATATCGGTAATTCCGCATGCGGTTTGATACGGCGGCAGGGTGTATGTCAACTCAGGATTCATAATTGAAAAAACAGGGCGAATGCATTGATAGTTTATGCCCCTCTTCCACGGGCCTTCTTCGTTTGTAATGACGCAGCTTATGCTCGATTCGCTGCCCGCCGCCGGAATTGTCACAACAGTGCCGACAGGCAAAGCTCTATCCGTGCTTTTTTTCCTCTCAAAAAAATCCCACAGATCGCCGTCGTTTACCGCTCCTACCGCAATAGCTTTTGCTGAATCAATTACAGAACCGCCTCCCACAGCGAGGATAAATTCCAACTTTTCTTTTTTTACAATATTAACGCCTTCTTTAACAAGAGAAAGCCGAGGATTCGGCAATACGCCCGTTAACTCTACCCACTCAACTCCGGCGCTTTTCAAGCTTGCTTTTATTTTGTCAATCAACCCCGATTTAACCGCTGATTTTCCCGAATGGTGAAGTAAGATTTTTTTAGCGTATTTAGCGGTTTCACTGCCCGCCTGATTTTCTGTGTCTTTGCCAAAAATTATTTTAGTCTTATTACAATATTCAAAGTTTTGCATATTTTATTATATACCTTTGCCAGTTAATTGTAAACTATTACACTGAAGAGTTCACACGAAGATCACGAAGAAACAAAGATCACAAAGAAGAGGGGAATAGCAGTGAACAGTGAGCAGTTATCAGTGAAGAGAGAAAAAAGAAAAAAGTTAAGATATATAGCTCTTCTTTCTTCTCTCACCAACTTTGTTGGCGCTTTCTCTTTTATTTATTCTTTTGCATTTCTCACTGCTCACTTCTCACTGTTCGCTGCTACGCTACGGTTTTTGGGTGTCAGAATACCTTGCGTTACCTATTTCTAACGAGAACCTAAACGAAGCGATGCAGGCTGGTCTTCATTATATTCTAAAATAATAGATGAACCCTTAAAGGGTATCCATTTAGCAACTTTAGCAGCTAATCCCGCTGCTGTTCTAAGAGGCCCTGCCGCAGGGCCAAGTGGTACTCCAATCTTTTGAAAAAGATCAATAACTTCTTCAATAGCCCCAGACCATACATTAGTTGTCTTTAATGTTAGAATAAATTTATTACCATTTTCTTCAATTATGCAATCACCAGCCAAAAAATTTTGCCCATTAACTTTTGCTGTCCAAATATCACCACCAAATTCAAATTTTAAATTCTTTCCTCCTATAGGTACCGTAGGCAAACGATTCAACCCCTGTTGGAATATAGTCGGTTCACCGAGTTGCGGGATGGAAACCTGTTCACGGGGTTGCCTTTGAGCATTATTTTGATTTCCCAAAATATTGTCGTCTTCTTCATTTTCTGAAGAAGACGCTCTTGTATTATTTTTTGAAGAGCCAAACTTGTAAATTATTCCGAATTGAACAACGCCGCCGCTGAATACGCCAAAATCATTAGTGCGTTCAACAGAATCGATTGCTGTCCATGCGCCATTTTTCTCTTGATTCCAAAAGATTGCATTGATCAAGAATCCCGTATACAAGCACCAATGGTCGGAAAAAGCATAAGTTGCTCTTGCGCCAACTCTAAAAGCAAAATCAAAATATGAATTAACGGTATATCCATCGCTATCAGTTTTACCGGACCAAATTTGTGCCAACAAAGGGAAAGAAAGCGACCAATTCCCGGTCAATGATGCCTTCGGCGCAAGTCCGACATAGATAGTTTCATCATAATAATCTTCATACTCCATTAGGTGGGTGAAAAAATTAAAACTTACTCCTGCCAGTAAATCGATTTTTGAAAATCCTAAGCCAATTCCGATTGACGGTGTAATTCCGTTGAAATATGTAGAAACAGCGCCATCTATTGAAAATTGTCCGAATACACCTCCCGCGACAAATGAGAAGAGAATCAAAACCAAACCTATTTTCTTTTTCATCAGATATTCCTTTTAAGCATTTACGCTTATTTGTGTTATTTTTTGCCTATACAGGCAAAAGCGTGTCAAAATGACACAGTTGCCATAAAAAATAGACCAAAAAGAAAATCCTCTTACAGAATTTCTCAATAATTTATTTATAAAACAAGCAACTAGAGAAATTATTACCATACTAGTTGCTGTTTGTCAACGGATATAAGCCATATTTATAATGATAAATTCGCTAAATAGGGTGGTATATGACAGAAGATGAACTGCGGGCAATAGTCCGAACCAATATAAGGCGTTATCGAAATTACCGACAATGGACGCAATCTCAGTTTGCCGAGAAACTGAATATTTCAGTAAATTTCCTCTGCGATATTGAGAATGGCAAGCGTTGGATTTCACCTGCAAGCATGGTAAAATTCGCCAGTGTTCTGAATATTGAACCGTTTGAGTTGTTTAAGCCAGCCGACACTCCGATTCCTAATAGTGAAGAATTACTTTTGAAGTATAATGATGAGGTTATTCAAGCTGTTACTTTTTCCTTAAAACAGGTTTATAGATATTTTCAAGCAAATTTATCAGATAATCTTAATGAAACAAAAGAAAAAAATGACTAAGGAGTAAATTCGTTACCGATGGCGGTAAAGAGGGCAGTTTCCTCCGAAGTTTTTACAGCCCGCCGCCTGCCCTGACTGCACTGAATAAATGTCTTGGGCATACATCTGTGTGGGGGGATGTCAACATTTCCCTTGAAACCCGGCTGTTTTTTCGTTATTATAAAAAAGTGAGGGTTTTCAAATATACAGGGTTCAGCCGTTTTGCGAGCAAGGAAGGCATTACCGACCATGAATTACTGGAAATTGTCGATAAACTTGAGGCAGACCAAGCAGATGCAAGCTTAGGGGGCGCCCAATTATGCACGGCAAAGCCGTGTTGATGAATAAAGTCTACACGGCGTGGCGCACAATAAACTTTAATATAACAGATAATGCGCGAAGGCTTTAGCCTGAGCAGTGCGCCCGGGTATATAAAGTAAGAGTAGCCAGACAAGGTGAAGGGAAATCGGGTGGACATCGTGTTATAGTGTACTTTAGAAACGAGTACCGCACTTTTTTTGTTTATGGTTTTTCCAAGTCTGACATGGGCAACATAAGTAGAAAAGATTTGAAAAGGTTCAAAGAATACGCAAAAGACCAGTTTTTATTAACTAACGAACAGATCGAGGTTCGTCTGAAAAACGGAACTTTAATTGAAATTAGAGATAACAGAGGAGGATTAAAATGAAATACGAAAGCGACATAGCGAAAATGATCCACGAAAACGCAACCATCGACTTCAAATTAGGATTTATATCCGAAGCCAGAATGCGTGAATATGACGAATTGTGCCTTACCCCAGAAGCCTTACATAACAATAACGCACATGAAACCGTAAACATAGAACACGCCGATCTTGTAACTGCATAATAAGCCTACCATACACCGTTGCCAACCTCGTCGGCGCTCCCCACTCCCTCAATGCACCTCTTCTTCCTTTTTTATCGTTGCGGCGTAAATGCTATTTATTAATCCAAGAAATGCTGAGAGCGAAAAAAGAACTTCGATGCCAGTTACTTTCCAAATCCAGCCGCCCATTAGGGCGATAAAAATACTGATAATGTGGTTTACGGAAATTCCTGTGGATAGGGTAGCGGTGATTTCTTCCTGATTGGAGGCGATGCGTTGTACATAGATGTTACTCGCCATGCTCGCTATTGAGATGATCGAATCCAAAATAAAGTTACAGCAGACTACAAGGAAGGCTATGTTAGGCGTGAACAGCCTGTGCGCGAAACCGTAAAGGAGACAGACTATTATTAAAATGAGGGTATCGGCAACCATGACCGCTTTGTATCCAACCTTGTCGATGATTCTGCCGATGAGGGGACTGCACAACATACCGAAACCGGCGCAGATTGCGTACAGTATCGACATGATTGACGGGTCGGCGCCGTATTGCAGGATTAACACATAGGGGGCGAAGGTTAGGAAAATCTGTTTTCGCGCCCCATAAAAAATTTCTAACATATAAAACTTGTGAAACTTTTTTGCAAAATAAAACCTGCGCCTTTGCGCTTTTAGCGTAGTTTCCCGTAGAGCCGCAGCGACAAGAGCAGCCGCCGTCATTAACGCTGCGGACGCGCCAAAGACGATTCTGTAACCGAAAATATCCCTTCTGTTATAACCGATTTGTTCAAGAATAAGAAAGATCACCGTAACAAAAATAAAGCCGGCTATGTTTCCAAATTGGCTTATTGAATTAGACAACCCCAGCGATGCGCCGGCTTTTTCTTTCTTTGCGATGTCCATCGCGATTGTAGCCCTCACAGGCATGATGATGTGCTCTCCGGTGCTGAAAAGAACCATAAAAACTACCACAAAAATTTTAGTCATAAAAAAAGAATTAACGCTTGACAGGAGTACTCCCACGCATCCTCCGGCCATGACCGCAATGCCGATTTTAAAAACCTTGCTGTCCGCGAATCTGTACATCAGCGCGAGGATAAGTATCAGCAACAGGCCGGGAGTTTCCCTGAAAAATTCAACTATCCCCCGCTCAAACGGCGTTATGTGAATTATCTCCGCAAGGTAATTATCCTGAACTCCCCTGTAAAAACCGAATGACACTCCGTAAAGAATCAATACCGTTAAAAATCTGCCTACTTTTGCGTCGGGACGGTAAGTGTTGTCGATAAAACGGGGGCGGTATGTTTTTTTTGTTAAATTGTCAGACATATTTTTTCTCGTTTATCCTAAGGCGCGGTTTCAAGGCAAGGTTGATTTTTCGCCGATAATCATATTTTTTTTAGGCTTGACCCTTGCCGCTTCCGGTTCCGTGTCAAAGTCAATGTATGACAGCTTCGCCTGCGGATCGAGTTTTGCAAGTACGTCCGCCGCAGTGTTAACGGCAATCAGGTACTGATCAATTGGGCGAAAGGCGCGGCAGGGGGGGCATTGGCACCATACATTTTCACAGCCTTCATCGGGCAGAAGATGAAAGATACGGTCAGGGGTAGCCTTCTGCATGGCGCGGATAAAAAGTTTTTTTGCGCATTTGGCGATTATAGCCGTTGTTTTTGGGTTGGTCGTGCAAAAGTGAGTATTCATTTTTCTTTTACCCTGTTCCATGCGAAAAAGTTCTTTGTTAAATAAAAACAAACTCCGCGGCAACAACAAAGACAAATCGTGCCCTCCCGCCTCGATATAAAACGCAAAGTGTTTTGCCAGCTTTGCGTATTTACCGCCGCCGCCCCTAAAAAATTTATCATCCAACGGAAAGACAAGAGTATTGTACTCATTTTCGGTCGCCCATTTGATAAGTTTAACCCGCTCCCCCGCGCCTGTATTTCTGTTGATGAACAGCCTCTTTCTAACTTGTTTCATGAGTTTATTATATGGCAATATTTTTAATTAGGCTATATGATATAAGTATGGATTTTGACGTTGCCATTATAGGGTGCGGAGTTTCCGGCGCAAACATCGCCCGTCGGCTTTCAGCTTATAATGTAAAAACCGCTATTTTGGAAAAAGCTGCGGACGTTTCATTTGGAACTTCTAAGGCAAATTCGGGCATTATTCACGGCGGTTTCCACCATAATAAAAAGTACTTAAAAGCGCGGCTGGAAATGCAGGGCAGTTTGATGTTCGACCAGCTAAAGCGCGAGTTAAATTTTCCCTTCCGCCGGTGCGGGATAATTGTCGCCGCCATGCATGAGGAGGAGATGAAGGTAATTGAGCACCTTTATTTTCAAGGCGTGGAGAACGAAGTAATAGGGATTGAACTTTGTTCCCGCACGCGAATCCTTGAACTTGAGCCTAAACTTTCTTCGGATACGGTCGGCGGCCTTTACGCGCCCGGAGGGGGAATTATTGAACCGTACCGATTTGTCTTCGCGCTCGTTGAATCCGCGCGAAAGAATGGGGTAGAGCTGTTCACTAATTTTAAGGTAGGAGAGGCTGACCGTAACGGGGATTTTTGGAGTATTCGCGCGGAAGACGGAAGGGTAGTAAAAGCGCGTTACGCGATTAACGCCGCAGGTCTTTTCGCTGACGAAGTGTCTAAGGCTTTTAAGGCGGAAGAATTTACGATTAGCGCGAGAAAAGGCGAATATTTTCTTTTGGACAGATTGACCAAAGCCTGCCCTTCAAGAGTGGTTTTTCCCGTTCCCACTGCTATTTCAAAAGGGATGTTGGTTATACCTACTGTAGAAGGGACAGCCCTTGTTGGCCCCACTGCGGACGCGGTACCGGATAAAAATGATTTTTCAACTACTGCTAAACATCTTGAACAGATAATAGTTTCAGGAAAAACGATGATACCCTCTTTAAGCCAAAACGACGTTATCACTAATTTTGCGGGGCTTCGCCCGTGTCTTGGAGAGGATTTTTATATTGAAGCTTCAAAAAAAGTTCCCGCTTTTGTTCAGGTAGCGGGAATTCAAAGTCCGGGGCTTACGGCGTCGCCCGCGATTGCAGAGTATGTAAAAAATATATTAGTCGATATTGGATTGCAGCTAACGGAAAAGCCCCACTGGAATCCTTATGTTGAAGATCACCCTCGCGCGCGGGAACTTGGCTTTGAGGAGCTTGACAGCTATATTGCCAAAGATTCCGCATGGGGCAGTATTGTCTGCAGATGTGAAAATGTCAGCGAAGCGGAAATTATTCAGGCTGTAAGGCTTGGACACACGACATTGGACGGAGTAAAATATTTTACCCGCGCCCAAATGGGGCGTTGTCAGGGCGGCTTTTGCACTTACAAGATAATAAAAATTATTATGAGGGAAGCTAATCTTTCCTGGGAAGAAGTCACGAAACACGGCGGAAAAAGCAGTATATTGGACGGCGCGTTATGAAAGATATCCAATATGACGCGGCGGTAATCGGCGGAGGAGCCGCAGGAATGGCGGCTGCTCTTGAGTTGGAAGCGCAAGGTTTTTCATGCGCATTAATCGACAGGGAAGATCACCTTGGCGGCATTCTTATGCAGTGCATCCACAATGGTTTTGGCTTGCACGAATTTTCGGAAGAGCTGACAGGCCCCGAATTTGCGGAACGTTTTATTGAGCGCGTGATAAAATCAAAAATCGCGGTTTATCTTAACACGACCGTTACGCGCTTTTCACAGGATAATTCATCATCGCAAATTAAAGAACTATACTGCGTATCTCCTGCAGGTGCTATAAAAATTAATACGCGAGCCGTACTGCTCGCTATGGGCTGCCGTGAAAGAAACCGGGGTAATGTAAGAATTCCCGGCTCCAGACCGGCGGGGATTTATACGGCTGGTCTCGCGCAGCGCCTTGTAAACATAGAGGGTTATATTCCCGGCAGGGAAGTTGTAATTATAGGTTCTGGCGACATCGGGCTAATCATGGCGCGGCGCATGAGATGGGTAGGTTGCAAGGTAAAGGCCGTAGTGGAAATAATGCCGTATCCCGCCGGCTTGACGCGTAACATTGTCCAGTGCCTTAACGATTACAACATTCCCCTTTACCTGTCATCGCAGACCACAGGCGTTTTTGGCAATGACCGCGTTGAAGGAATAGAAGTCACCCCGATGACAAACGGCGTACTTGCGCCTGATAAAAGTTTTCGCATAGACTGCGATACAGTTCTTCTTTCAGTCGGTCTTGTTCCCGAAAACGAACTGTCACGCGCCGCCGGCGTGGAAATAAACGCCGTAACAAACGGCCCGTTAGTCGATTCATCTTTAATGACTAACATAGACGGAGTTTTTGCCAGCGGCAATGTGCTCCATGTCCATGATCTTGTCGATTGGGTCTGCGAAGAAAGCAGACGCGCAGGACGCTACGCCGCGTCGTGGATGCGGGGAGAGCATCCCGCTTTCCAGATATACACAAAAGCAGGTTCACACGTCCGTTATGTGAACCCGGCGCGGCTTGCCCCCGACAGAGAAAATACTATTTATCTGCGTTCCATGATTGTAAAAAACGATGTTGTTCTTGAATTGCGTCTTGGCGATAAATTGATTAAAAGCAAAAAAGAGCGTCATGTTCAGCCTTCGGAAATGATCAGTTTTAAATTAGGCCCCAAGGATTTTGAAGGGATGGAATTAACTTCAAATTCAATTTTGGAATTCAGTATAAATTAGAGGTGTTATGCGAAGTTTTACATGTATTGTCTGCCCGATGGGATGTTCTCTTGAAGTTGACGACAGTGGCGGTGAGGACGCTCTTTCCGTAACGGGAAATAAATGCAACCGGGGCGCGGAATATGCGCTGGAAGAAATCCGCGCGCCAAAACGCATTGTAACCGCTACTTGCGCCATCAACGGGCAGGCGCGTGTCTCTTCTGTAAGGCGCGTGCCGGTGAAGACCGCTATCCCTTGCCCAAAGGAAAAAATCCCCGCCATTTTACAAGATATTTACAAGGTGAAAATTACCCTTCCCGTAAAAGTGGGCGACATTGTAATTGCGGACTGGAACGGCAGTAAGATAGACATAATTGCAACAAGGACTTTGAGTTAATGCTGTTTAAAAAAGATGAAAAATCGTCCGATACATTCTGGCGGGAATACGAAGAAAAAACAGGCGAAAAAGTGCTTACGCGCGGCTTAGGGAAGTATGTTTCCGGCTGGGATGAATTTGATGAAAAGGGGTGGGGCGGCTTATGGGGGCTTATTATCAATACTTCAGGCGGATTCAGGTTTCATCATTTTCCGCAGTACAACATCTTTGATTCGTTAACCCAGTTTGCAGCTAACGCTAAAGGGCAAGAAAAAACTATTTTTATTCCGCAAGAAAAAATAATTTCGCAAAATATTACTAAAGAAGAAAAATTGTGGAAGCGGATTTTCTCCGGTTCAGCGCCGCAGTTGGTTATCGAGTACAAAAATGAATCGCCGAATGAGTCCGGCGGAAATAATAAAAAACTTATTTTTGAGGCTGAATACGCAAAGGAGAAAATATCATGACTAAAAATCAAAGAAGAAAATTTTTAATTGACTTGGCGCTAAGATTTACAGTTCTTTTTACCATTGTAATAATTTTGTTATCTGTCGCTGGATTAATACTTGCCCGTATCAATTCTAAAGAACACGATATTACAAAACTATTCGCATACGAAAATTCCGGTTTGCCGTACAGTTATCTGCTGGTACTGGCCTGTATTGTTTTTATTATTACTCTTATTACTTTTCTTGTTGAATATCTGATAAAGAAAAATAAAAACAGATACGATGAATTGTTTAAGAAGAATGGGATTTATCGTAAGAAGAAGATGAGTTAAGCTGGGACGTGTGCCTTGTTCACTCTTCTTTGTTAATTATTATTTGGCTGCTGCAACATATTCTGTTTTTGGGGAATTGTCTGCGGTATATGATGTCTCTGTTTCCTGAACGAGACATTTTTTATCATATTCTTTCATTCTGTCCTCAGAAATAGCGCCTATTTTAAACATTTCAACTGCGTCCTGATGTACTACCTCGTAAATTTCACTTTTGTATTTCATATCCATCCTCCTAAAGAATTTCTGTCAAAGTTCTGTTTCTTAACCAAACCTCTATTTGTTCATCAGTCATGGCTAATTGGTCTTTCGCATCATCTTTAAAGATTTGCAATTCACCTCTGTCAATATTAGCTCTATCAGACTTCGCAAAACCATAAACAAAAAACGTACGCTTTTTACTTCTGAAAAATACAATAATACGATAACCTCCCGCTTTTCCTTTTCCTTGACGAGCCACACGCAATTTGTACACATCGCCGCCAAGATCGGCGTCAGGTTGTCCTCTTTCAAGTTGATTTACCGTTTCCTTTAGTTCGGCATCTTTAATACCTTCTTTTTTGGCAAACCGCGTAAACCAATTATTCTTGAATAGTCTCACTTATTAATAATAACAGAAAATATCTTTGGGGGCAAGAATAACCGCAGACATCAAGTAAAAGTGCGGACATCCCCGATTTTTCATTTTTTTTCATATTCTTTATAAATATTCTCAAGAGTTTTATTGATAGTATTAGTAATATCTTTTTTAAATCTTTCAAACAGCGCCCATTCTTCGACAGGCGTTTCATCGTTGCGGAATAACTGATAAACTTCGATATTCAATCCATTGGCTAAACCTGATAAAGTATTCGAAGTAGGAAATTTTATGCCCCTTTCAATCTTGCTTAGAAAAGTAATTGAAATGCCGGCTTTTTCCGCTAATTCAGCCTGCGAAAGCCGCCGTTGCTTCCGGTAAAACCGCACAACTTTGCCAAGATTATCCCTTAATTCCTGTCCAGTTATCAAAAAAATACCTCTATTTATCTTGCACCATGTATAAACAGTTGACAAAATCCCATAGGTCGATATACTAGACTATAGGGAAAATATTATGATATACTTTAAATTGTCAGTTTTATTGTTATTTTTTCAAAAAATTCAAGGAAAAACTGACAAAAATGAATGGTGTTATTACACCGTAAAGGAGTGAGGTATGAAATCTTTCTGTATTTTTACTGTTGTATTTTTAGTGGCAGGTATATGTTCTGTTGCCGCTCAAGATTTAATCGTCTTGAAAGACGGAAACATAATTGAGGCTAAAGTTACGGAAGTATCTTCCGCAGAGATAAGGTACAAGCGATTTGACCATTTGGATGGCCCGACTATTGTCCTTTCCGCAAGTAATGTTCTTTCCATAAGATACGAAAATGGCAAAGTGGAAAAAATTAACGCCGCTCCAATAGCCGAACAAAAAATTACAGCCATAGACACTAATAAATTTATTTTTGGCATTAATGCCAATGCAGGCGGCTTTTTAGGCTATTTAACCGGCGGAACTAGCGGACCTGGCATTAACATTGAACTTGGAAAAGGTAATTTTTATACTGAAATAAATCTTATGTGTCCATGGGGTGGATTTGGAGGTTTAGTCACGTTCAATGGATTTTGGCCAAGCAAGATTGGAGGTTTTTATCTGGGCGGAGGAATAGGGTATGGAATTTATCAATATAGTTCTGGGGAAGAAGTATATTATGCAGTACCATCTATTCCTCTTGGCTTAAATATTGGTTATAAATTTGTAACTAAATCGGGTTTATACTTTCGTACAGGCACTTTTTGTGGTTTTAACTTTGGGTGGTTATTACCTAAAGGTAGTTCACCTGTTTTCTTCAAACCGGATTTGGCGATTGGGTGGACTGTCAGATAACGGTTACGCTTGAGTGCTTGGCGATACTTTTTTTTGCAATTATCGGCGGCGTAGTGTGGGATATGAGTAAATGGCAAGGTATTGACTTGCAAGATTTTCACACGAAGATCACAAAGATACAAAGATCACAAAGAAGAATGAAAGTATATAATAGATAAAATCCGCCCATATTTATAATTGACAAAACAGTTTTTATCTGAGATATTATTAATATACGATAAGAGGGAGTATAATTATATGTTTGCAGTTGAAGGAATTTATGCTGATGGGGCAGTTACAATTAATGAACCTGTACCTGTCTACAAAAACTATGATGATGTTGTTACTTTCTTAAAACCGACAGGGCAAATTGTTAAAGACTCAGACCGAGAAAGAAAAATTGCCGCCCTTAACCGAATAACCGGTATTCTTTCAGATAGTTCCATGACTTTAGAAGAAGTCAAGGCGGAAAGACTTAAAAAACAATATAAGCTATAATATCCCCATGCAGACATCACAAACACGCGCCGCAGCCGCCATTGATATTGGCACAACCACTATTCAAGCGCAGTTAGTCGATCTTGACACAGGACAAACTCTTGATACTTTTTCCGCTTTAAATGATCAGCGCGTATTTGGCGCGGATGTAATAAGCAGGATTAGCGCGGCGCAAAATGGCAAGTTAGACGATCTTTTTGCCGCTATTAACAAGCAAGTTAAAAATATACTTATGTCTTTCGCGCAAAAATTAAATCTTTCCCGTATTGAGAAATGCGCTGTTAGCGGAAATACTACTATGCTTCATATTTTTTGCCGTACTGATCCGTCCGCGATGGGAGCTGCGCCGTATACTCCGGTGTTTTTGAAAGAACTGCACTTTAGCGGAGAGGAGCTTTCGCTTCCTGCGGAAAATATTACCCTGCTTCCCGGGATTTCCGCTTTTGTGGGCGCGGACATTACTGCCGGTTTGGTATTCGTTGACATAATGGGCAAGGGTGAAGACGCTCTTTTTGTTGATCTTGGGACAAATGGAGAAATAGCCGTGTGGAAAAATAGCGAAAAAAAACTTTTCTGCTGTTCAACCGCCGCGGGACCATGTTTTGAAGAAGCGGATTTTTGTATTTCGACAACTGCAACGCGAGGTTTTACCGCGTCGGATTTTATTGACGCGGTAGCCGAAATGAAGCGGCAGGGTGTAATTGATGAAACAGGCGCGTTAGCTGAAAACTTTTCATGGACGGGTTTTTCTTTGCCGGACGGAAAAGTTATAACGCAAAAAGACGTGCGCCTGTTTCAACTGGCAAAAAGCGCGATTTATTCAGGAATTAAAACAATTTGCAGAGCGGCGGGAATAGAATTAAAAAATATCGGTACGGCGTATATCGCGGGGGGGCTTGGTTTCTCACTCAATCCGCAAAACGCCGCCGCCGTGGGACTGCTCCCCAAAGAATTTGCGGACAACTCTGCGGCGGTTAAGACCGTCATTTGCGGAAACACCAGTCTGCAAGGAACTGTTGAAAGTTTAAAAGAGACAAGTTTTCTGCCGCGCTGTTACGCGCTAATTTCTTGCTCTGAAACAGTAGATTTGGCTAATGATAAATATTTCGCTGCCGCATTTGAGCATAATATGCAGTTTTAATAAAACGCCCTGCAAACTTCCGCCGCGCTTGCCGCATCGGGCGTGTAAGCGTCCGCGCCGATTTCATCCGCGAAACTCTGCGTAACGGGAGCGCCGCCTACCATCACTTTTACTTTGTCCCTGAGACCTGCGTTTTTCAACGCGTCAATTACGTCTTTTTGGGCTGTCATCGTCGTTGTAAGAAGCGCGGAAAGACAGAGAACTTTCGCGTTGCTTTCCTTTACCTTGTCTACCACCAACTGTGTATCGCAGTCTACGCCAAGGTCTTCAACTTCGATTCCCTTTCCTTCGATCATCATCTTAACAAGATTTTTCCCAATATCATGCTGGTCGCCCTTGACGGTGCAAATAATCGCCTGGCCCACAGGTTGAACACCGGCCTTCGCAAGAGCTGGCTTTAGTGCTTCCGTAGCTTTATTCATGGCGCGGGCGGCGATTAATACCTCCGGCACAAAAACCTCGTTCCGCTTGAATTTTCCGCCAATAATATTCATGCCCGCCATCAGCGCGTTTTGAAGAATATCGGCTGGCTCTGCTCCTGCGTCCAAAGCCTTCTGCACTGAGGCAGCGATATCCCTTGCTTTCCCTTTCTGGAGAAGTTCCGATATTTCACTAAAAATTTCACTATAATCGCCCGACATATTTAGCTCCTTATTATTATTATACTCTTTCTAAATAAATAAGTCGAGGGCATTTTTCCCCAAGACTTCACACAAAGAACACAAAGTAAGAGAAGATCACAAAGAAGAGGGAAGAGGGGGTTTCTGTCCGAGGACTATGCGTGAGCTTCACGATAAGATAACGGACAAAAACCCCTGATCCCCCTTTGTGAACCTCAACCGAGACCGAAGGTCGAAGGTTCCCCTCTTGATCTTTGTTCCTTCGTGATCTTTGTGTGAACTCTTTTCGGTACTAGTCTTAAGTCCCATTTTTTTATATAATACGGTTAAGAGGAAAATTATGATAATAGCGTTAAAGCCGGGCGTAAGTAAGGAAGACGTACAGAAGTTAATTGCCGATCTGGAAAAGTTAGGTGTAAAGGTCGATACTTCGCAAGGGGCTTCGCAGGCGGTTCTGGGGCTTGTCGGTGATACTACGGTCATTAATGATGAGGCGTTAAAGGCCAATCATCTGGTGGAAAAGGTTATCCGCGTTCAGGAGCCATATAAAAGGGCGAATCGCGCTTTTCATCCGCTGGATACTATCCTGGATTTTGAATATAACGGGAAAAAGACTAAAATCGGCACTGGTAACTTTAGCGTTATCGCGGGGCCTTGTTCTGTGGAAAGCCGCGAGCAGTTAATCTCAATTGCAAAGGCGGTTAAAGAATCGGGCGCGGCTTTTTTGCGCGGGGGCGCGTTTAAGCCGAGGACAAGCCCGTATAGTTTTCAGGGCATGGGATGTTTAGGGGTTGATCTTCTTGTGGAGGCAAAGAAAGAAACGGGGCTTCCAATTGTTACCGAATTAATGGAAATAAGCCAGCTTGAATTGTTTGACGATATTGACATGATTCAAGTCGGGGCGCGTAACATGCAGAATTTCAATCTGTTAAAAGAGTTGGGACGATGCCGAAAGCCGATTCTGCTTAAACGCGGAATGGCGTCTACGATGACGGAACTGCTAATGGCTGCGGAATACGTCATGGCGGGCGGCAATGACAAGATTGTGTTATGTGAAAGAGGTATTCGCGGATTTGATAATTTTACACGTAACATTCTTGATATTGCGATTATTCCCGCGCTAAAGAAAAAAACCCATCTGCCCGTGATTGTGGATCCAAGCCACGCGACGGGGCTTTCGTGGATGGTTCCAGCCATGTCAAAAGCGGCGCTTGCAGCAGGAGCGGACGGCATTATTGTCGAGGTTCACAACGATCCCGAATGCGCCCTATGCGACGGGGAACAATCCCTTACCCCGAAATCGTTTTCGTCTCTTATGGATACCCTTCGCAAATACGCCGCAATAGAAAATAAGGTGATTTAATTGCCGGCAATCAAAGACTGTAACTTTGGCATTGTGGGGCTTGGGCTTATGGGCGGCGCAATTGCCAAAGCCCTGCGCGATAATTGCGGCGTAGCGCAGGAAAAATTGTTTGCCTGCAATAGAACTAAAGAAACGTTAGAGACGGCGCGGTTGGCAGGGCTTATTGGTCGCGGATATGACGCGCTTCACGCAGGAGAGATGCTTTCTATTTGCGATGTTGTTTTTATTTGTTTGAATCCTTCCGCTATAATTAGTTTTCTTGAGCAGTGGGCAAACGCGTTTAAAAGCGGAAGCCTTATCACCGACATTGGCGGAACAAAGAAAAGCATTGCAGTTGCCGCGGAAAAATTTCGAGAAGACGTAGATTTTATTCCCGGCCACCCGATGGCGGGCGCGGAAAAAAGCGGTTTTGCTAATTCGCAGTTATGCGATTTTCACGGTAAAAACTACATACTTACTCCAATTTCGCGTAACAAGAGCGAAAATCTTGATTTTTTAAAAGACATTATTTACCGAATGGGTTTTGCCCGCATAACTCAGGTAACGCCAGAGGAACACGATAGAAAAATCGCTTTTACAAGCCAGCTTTGCCATGTGATTGCCGCCGCCTTGATTGATTGCGAAACTGATGTAAAGATTACCCGTTTTGGCGGCGGCAGTTTTGAAGACTTAACCCGCATCGCCATGCTTAACGCGCCTATGTGGACTGAAATTTTTATCGAAAACAACGATGCTCTTTTGGATAGAATAAATCAGTTTGAAAAGAGCCTTGATGTATTAAAGGCGCTGATAAAAGACGGTCAGGCGGACGAATTGATGAAAAGACTCACTGTCGTAAGAGAGCGCAGAATAGAGATGGGCAAAAAAGAATAACGATTTAATCTACAAGACCTCACACAAAGAACACAAAGGTACAAAGATCACAAAGAGGGAAGAGGGGGTTTTTGTCCGTTATCTTATCGTGAAGCCCACGCTTATCCTTCGGACAAAAACCTTTTATCCTCTTCTTTGTGATCTTCTCTTCCTTTGTGTCCTTTGTGTGAAATTCTTGCGAATCAGCGCAATGGAAAAAAATGTTACCGTATTTTTTCCATTATTGTAAACGATATTTGCCGCCTTGCTCAAACTTGTTACGTCAATCCCCGCTGCTTCTACGGAACTAATTTTCTTTTCGGGAAATGGGCATGGCGAAGGAAAAGCGCAAGTTTTACACACGGGGCAGTTTCCCGCACCGTAAACGGGAATGTCCAGTATTTTTTTTAATTCTGAGGCAAGCAAAAGATGAAGTTCTCTTCCCTTTGTCATTCCCTCATAATCAAAGGAATCTTCCAAAGCGTGCATTGTTGTAAATACTAAAAAACTTTTATAGGAAAGTATTTTTTTCTTTTGCTCCTCAACGCTCTCGCAGGCGGGAGGGCAAACCCATGATTTATTGTAATTGCCGCATACATTCGTTTTACAACTGTCAAGCAGGGTAGGGGAGAAGGTTAGCGCGGTTACGGGCAAAATTGCCTTTTCATGTACGGAAACGCCTGTAGTAACAACTGCGGAAAGAAGCGCGTCAATTATAAATTTTTCAGTCACGTTCCCGCTCTTAAAAAATTTTCCGCTATTATTTTCCCGTTAGGTGTAAGTATCGACTCGGGGTGGAATTGTACGCCGTACACGGGATATTCTTTGTGATGCACCGCCATTATTTCATCGTCTTGCGTCCATGCCGTAATTTTTAACGAATCCGGCAATGTCGATTTAACTCCCGCAAGCGAATGATAACGAGCCGCCTGTATAACCTGCGGAAGTCCTTTGAACAAAGCATCGTTGTTGTCTACGGTAACCTGCGAAGATTTGCCGTGCATTAGTTTGCTTGCGTATGATACCGTGCCGCCGAAAGCCTCAAAAATCGCCTGATGACCGAGGCAGATTCCCAAAATTGGAATTGTTGAGTGAAGGCTTTTTATAAGATCGATACAAATCCCCGCGTCTGACGGTTTTCCTGGTCCCGGAGAGATTACAATGTACTGCGGAGACATTTTCGCTATTTCGTCTACGCTTAGCGCATCGTTACGCACAACTTCAATGTCTGGGTTTATCGAACCTAGAAGCTGATAGAGGTTATATGAAAAGCTGTCGTAATTGTCAATTAATAAAATCATTCAAGCTCTCCTATTGATGAAACTTCGGTTGAAATTTTTAACGCGTTCATAACCGCTGCGGATTTATTCACACATTCCTGATATTCCGATTCAGGATTGCTGTCGGCGACAATTCCGGCTCCGCTTCGTATAAATACTTTATTGTTTCTTCTGTATACGATTCTAATCGCTATGCAGGTGTCCATGTTGCCGGTAAAATCAAGGTAGCCGATTGCCCCGCCGTAAATGCCGCGCTTGTTTTTTTCCTGCTCGTTTATAATTTGCATTGCGCGAATTTTCGGCGCGCCCGAAAGCGTTCCGGCGGGGAGGACTGAGTTTATCGCGTCCAACCCTGTTTTGCCTTCGCGGATTTGCGAAGATACGGTAGAACCAATGTGCATAACATGGGAAAAGCGCAGAATAGACATGTGCTTTTCTACGACAACTGATCCAAAATTGCTGATTCTGCCTAAATCGTTCCTGCCCAAGTCCACAAGCATATTGTGTTCCGCAAGTTCTTTTTCGTCCGCAAGAAGTTCTTTTTCAAGCGCGATGTCTTCTTCTTCGTTGGCGCCCCTGCGGCGCGTTCCCGCGAGCGGAAAGGTAAAAAGCTTGCCGTTATGCAATTTAACGAGCGTTTCAGGCGACGCCCCCGCGATCTCAAGATTGCTTCCGCTGAAATAAAACATATACGGCGAAGGGTTAATTGTTCGCAGTACCCGGTATGTGTTAAAAATACTGCCCTCAAAATCCGCTTCATAGCGATTTGATAACACAACCTGAAAAATATCGCCTTCTTTTATGTGATCTTTCGCCTTGTTTACCATCTTGCAATATTCATCTTTGGAAAACAACGCTTTAAAATCAGACTTTAAACAGGCGGCTGGAGTATTTTCATGATTTCCGTTTCTGATTAAATTATTTATATATTCCAGCTTTGATTTTCCATTTTCATATTCTGCTTGAAGATTATCAGTTTTTATGTTAACAATTAAAATAACTTTTTGTTTGTAATGATCAAAACAAATCAGCTTGTCAAAGAGCATTAAATCGACATCATTAAAACGCTCCTCGTCATTAGCGTCAAGCTTCAGAGACGGCTCGCAGTATTTCGCGTAATCGTAGGCAAAGTAACCGACAAGCCCTCCTGTAAACGGAGGCAGATAATCAAATTTTACGCTGTTATATTTGCTTAAAACTTCCTGAATATGTTTATTCGGATTATCCGTCTTAAAAGATTTTGTTTCATTCGAAGTAATGTTCATTAAACCGTTAAGACAGGTAATCTCCATTGTGGGATCAAATCCCAAAAATGTATATCTGCCCCATGTTTTTGTGTCCTCAGCGCTTTCAAAGGCCGCGTTAGCCGCAGGGGCGGACGGGCTAATGATAGAAGCGCATAACAACCCCGCTAAGGCGTTATGTGACGGGGCGCAATCACTTGATTTGGAGCAATTTAACTCGCTGATGGAAGAGCTAAAAAAACGCGCCGTATTGGAAAATAAAATTATTTAAGGATATAAAATGATTAAACCATCTTATGATGAAATAGAACAAATAGCCAAAGCTGGGCAATACAGCGTAATACCGATGAGCATGGAATTGTACTCCGATATGTTTACGCCGATT
>NZ_BDHF01000054.1:0-12271 GCF_054786115.1 Treponema sp. R80B11-R83G3
TCTCTGAGAATCTTTACTTTTTCTTCGGCAGTATAACTTTTTCTTTTGCCCATGTTTCCCTCCTGGGCTTTTGTATACCACCTTATATGCTTTGGTCTAAAACGGCAAGTTCAGCGTGGGCAGGACAATACGAGAGCGGCAAAAGGAAGTAAGTGGACGAAACAGTAGGAAGAAGTGGTTAGTAGGTAGTATGTAGTGTATAGTGAGCAGTGAGAAGTTAGCAGTGGTGAAGCATGATAGTCCACGAAGTGATAAAATGCTAATTACCGCTAGAAGATGTATGCCCAATAAATCCTTGAGTACAGTCGGGCAGGCTGCGTGCGATGTAAAAACATCTTTCGGAATTCCCCGCCACAGCCAAATAAACGCACGGCGTAGCCGTGTAGATAAATAATGCCGCACGCTGAGAGCACCAATAAATGCCGCAGTCCCCAATAAAAGCAAGGCCGCCTTTAGGTGGCCGCCAGTGCGACGTTCTCCCAGAGTTTTTGCCACCCGCAGCCTGGAGTTTTGCCAAACACAAGACATTATCAAGAAGCATGGAGTCTAGCCAAGGTAAAAAACGCAACGAAAACAGTAGTTTGCTATTTGGCAAAACTCCTAAGCAATCCGGCAACGCCGGATTGCACTGTACTTAATAAATTCCTTGGGCATACATCGTGTACTAATTCGTGGCTAATCCTACTTAGAGTGTTTCTTAACAATTTCAAGAAGCTCTGCCTTTTTGACAGGTTTAATGATATAGTCAACCGCTCCAAGTTCGCGCGCTTTTGCCCTGTCCTCCGGATTTTCCGAAGTCGTGTAAATCGCTATCGGGACACTGTGCAATTTGGTCAGATCGCGTATGCGCAGATAGGTGTCCCATCCGCCCATGTCAGGCATAGTTAAGTCCAGCAACACAAAATTGGGAGTGTAACCCTGAAAGAACAAGTCCAAAGCCGCTTTACCGGAAGTGACCGTGGTTACATCGTACTCGCCTTCAAGCATGGATTTTGTCAGGGTAAGGACGGTGTCCTCGTCGTCAACCACGATGACTTTTTTCTTTTCATCGCTTGAATCGACTTTGAATTTCTGCGATTCTACTTTTAACTCCTCGAAGTTCCTGCTGTTCTCGGCGCTCATTTCATCTACGGTGACTACCGCGACCTTTATTTCCTTCATTGCGCCGTTCACTATATCATTCATGCCGCTTACTATTTCTTCGCTGATTTTTATAAATTCGCTTGTCTGCCGATTCAGATGATCGCCCGACCCCGCCATATCCGCCGCGCCTTTTTTGACCGATATGCTTATTTCTTTCAGCTTGCCGATTGAATCCAGTATTTGTTTTCCGCCTACTTCCTGCTCTTCCATCGCGTTACGGATATTCTCTTCATGCGCTGAGACAGTCTTAACGCCTGAGTCAATTACTTCAAAACGGGAAAGAACTTCGTTGGAAGACACGGTTATGCTGTCTATGGAAGCCTTTATCTTTTTTAACATTGTGGCTGTGGTCTTTGACTGGCCGCTTGATGATTCGGCAAGTTTGCGAATTTCATCGGCTACTACGGCAAAGCCTTTCCCCGCTTCTCCGGCGTGGGCGGCCTCGATTGCCGCGTTCATACTCAACAGGTTTGTCTGGCTGGCGATATTGTTCATGACCGCGTTTATTTCCAAAAGCCCCTCGGAGTCTTTGGCAATTTCCTGTATCTTCTGCGCTACAGTTTGAAGGCCTGTTTTTCCGTTTTCAGACGCGCTTGTCAATTCGGTGACATTTTTGCTGTTTTCTATCAATGTTTTGGTTACCGAATGAATATTGGCGGTCATTTCTTCAACTGCGGAAGATGAATTATTGATGCTTTCAGACTGGCCTTCTATCAATACATTAAGATTGTCAATGCTGGTTTTAATGTTTTCCACGGCTTTCTCGGCTTCGGCGGCGCTCTGTTCCTGCGCATTCATTTTAATCTTCATGTGCTCAAAGTTTGTAGAAATCTGATCTACCGAAGTAGAAGTCTTGCTCATATTCGCGGAAAGTTCATGGCCGGTATTGGTCAGCGCGTTGACCTTATACTTTATTCTCTTAATAAGAGTGCCGATAGCCGTAAGAGTCTGATTGAAGTATTGGGCAAGCAATCCGATTTCGTCCTTGGTATGAACCACGAGTCTTCTGGTCAGGTCCCCTTCGCCTTCGGCTATTTCTTTTAAACTGTCCGTAACCTTGATAATTGGCGATATGGTTACGCCCAAAACAAGATAAACGACCACAACGGCTACCGCTATTGCCACTATCGCCAAAATAACCGTAAACACGGTCATCTTATTAACATCTTTCATGATGTAAGATTCAGGCGTTCCGACCATTATCGACCATGTTGTTGGAGAGGACGCAAGAGGAATTGGAACTACGCTCATGTGCACATTTGTATTTAACTCAGGGTCATAATCCGAGCCTTGCCACTCTTTTGCGTTTTTAACAGCGGCGACGACATCGTTTAGGTCTTTACCGTACTGTGTTTCAGTAGTAATCTGCTTCCCTAAAAAATCCGGTATATAATTTGCCAAAATAAAGCCGGTGTTGGTGTAAACAACCATACTGCAAACTTCATCGTAATCATGGACAGTCTTTATTAACATGGGTTGTATCATTCCAATATCCAACAGACAGCCTACAATTCCGACTGCTTCATTAAGCCTGCTATTAATAATGGGTGCCATAATGGTTACCATCCAGGCATCTTGTCCCGCTACTTTAAGGCTGAAGGGATCGCTCATATCGACCAATTTAGCGTCAGTTCCGTTCAGATGATCCATTGCCTGCTGAACAACTGAACTGGTCATAGCCACTGTCGCGCCGGTTTCCCTTGTCAGGGCAAAAGCAAACTGTCCTGAGGCGGTTGAGCCTACTCTGCCTATGTAACGGCTGTCCATGCCGTCAATGGCGTTAGGTTTCCAGATGGTAAACATCCGGGTAAAATCCGGCACATCCTCAAAAACAGCCTTTATCATATCTTCATATTCCTCACGCCGATCCGCCGCATCCATGCTTTCATAAAAATTCATTACATCTGATAATGTTTGCAACACCTTTATATAGCCGTCTATTCTGCCGTCCCAGTACTGGGCGCGATGACGCGCCAGATATATGGATTTATCCTCGGCAAGACTTACAACCATGCCGGACGCCTGCCTCAGTTGAATTAAAGCAAGACCGCCCGCCACAACCGCTACAATGGCGATCATCATTAGGCTCAATTTAATTTTAAGATTCATTTTTACTCTCCTTTTTGCGAAATAAAAACTAATAGTTCATAATATTATACTATACACAATATTTCACCAATAAACCATTACTTATTTTATCAATTTCCCCACTCTTTCAATCAATTCAGCCTTTTTGACAGGTTTGTTAATATAGTCAACTGCCCCCAGTTCACGCGCTTTTGCCTTGTCTTGTGGGTCTACCGAAGTTGTGTAAATCGCTATCGGAACATGGTGCAATTTGGTTAAATCCCGTATTCTGACAAAGGTTTCCCAACCGTGCATTTCAGGCATAGTCAAGTCCAATAACACCAAATTGGGAGTGTAACCCTGGAAGAACAAATCCAATGCCGCTTTACCGGAACTGACCGTGGTAACTTCGTAATTTTTCTCAAGCATAACTTTTGTCATGGTAAGAATGGTTTCCTCATCATCAATAACGATTACTTTCTTCAATTCATCGCCTGAATCGACTTTGAATTTCTGCGATTCCACTTTTAATTCGTCAAAATTCTTGCTGTTTTCGGCGCTCATTTCATCTACGGTAACTACTGCGGTTTTTATCTCTTTCATTGCACCGTTCACTATGTCGTTCATGCCGTTTACTATGTCATTGCTGATTTGTATAAATTCAGTTGTCTGACTATTCAGATGATCGCCCGATTCCGACATATCCGCCGCGCCTTTCTTGACCGATATGCTTAACTCTTTCAGTTTGCCCATGGATTCAAGTATTTGCTTTCCGCCCACTTCCTGCTCTTCCATCGCATTACGGATATTCAACTCATGCGTGGAAACCGTTTTTACGCCGTTATCAATTACCTGGAAACGGGAAAGAACTTCGTTGGAAGATACGGTTATGCTGTCTATGGAAGCTTTTATCTTTTTTAACATCGAAGCGGTGGTTTTCGACTGCCCGCTTGATGATTCGGCAAGTTTGCGAATTTCATCGGCTACTACGGCAAAGCCCCTTCCGGCTTCTCCAGCATGGGCGGCCTCGATTGCCGCGTTCATGGAAAGCAGATTTGTCTGGGCGGCGATATTGTTCATTACCGCGTTTATTTCCAAAAGCCCCTCAGATTCCTTTGCGATTTCCTGTATCTCCTGCGCCACCGTTTGAAGGCCGGTTCTTCCGTTTTCAGACGCGCTTGTCAATTCGCTGACATTTTTGCTGTTTTCTACCAAAGTTCTGGTTACCGAATGAATGTTGGCTGTCATTTCTTCAACTGCGGAAGATGAGTTGTTTATGCTGGCGGATTGGTCTTCTATCATTCTATTCAGGTTGTCAATGTTACGTTTTATGGCTTCCACGGCTTTTTCAGCTTCTTCGGCGCTCTTTTCCTGCTTGTTCATCTTAACCTTCATGCCCTCAAAATTTTCAGAAATTTGATCTACCGAATGGGAAGTTTTACTCATATTTGAGGAAAGCTCATGGCCTGTATTGGTTAACGCGTTGACCTTATACTTTATTCGTTTAATAAGTGTGCTGATAGAGTTAAGAGTCTGATTAAAATATTTAGCCAAGTCGCCTATTTCGTCATTACCGCTAATATCTAAATGCCTTGTAAGATCCCCTTCGCCTTCGGATATTTCCCTAAGACTGTCGGCAACATGAACGATTGGCTTGGTGACATTGTTCAGGATAAAATAAATGATTACAACAGCCACCAGTAACGCGATTGTCACTATAACAACTGTAAACCATTTCATTTTGTTGACATCTTTCATGATGTAAGATTCAGTTGAACCCAGCATTAACGACCATGTCGTGCTGGAAGTCCCTATTGCGATAGTAGTCACGGTTATTTGCACGTTTGTGTTTAACGTAGGGGCATAACTAAAGCACTCATACTCTTTTCCGGCTTTAACAGCCTCGAACGCTTCTTTCACATGGGTACCGAATTGCACTTCAGCTTCGGTCATCATTTTCCCTATCCGCTCCGGCCTGTAACTGGCTAGAATAAACCCATTGTTGGAATAAATAGATATTGCGGCAACTTCTTCAAATTCTTTGATAGTCGCCTCTATCCTCGGCTGTATCAAATCAATATTTAACTGACAGCCGACAGCTCCGACTACTTCATTGTTGTTCTTACTAACAATGGGGACCATCAGCCTGACCACGTAGGTGTCCTTTCCCAATAAATGAATAATTGAAGGCTGACTAACAGAGTCATTGCGCGCGTCGGGACCGTTCACGTACTGCATCACGTCATCAACGACCAAGCTGGTTTGAGCCACTGTTTTGCCTGTTTCGCTTCCCAAGGCATAAGCGAACTGCCCTGAGGCGGTTGAGCCTTCCCTGCCTATGTAACGGCTGTCCATGCCGTCAAGGGCGTTTGGCTTCCAGACGGTAAACATTCGGACAAAATCGGGCTCCTCATCAAAAACAGCCCTCATCATTTCTTCATACCGGCCTCGCCGATCCTGAGGGGCGACGTTTTCGTAATAACTCATTTCATTTGATACAGTTTGTAATACGTCTAAATAGCCGCCTAATCGGCCATTCCAATACTGGGCGCGCTGATGGGCAAGATAAGCGACGCTGCGTTTGCTCAGAGCAAGGCTTATATTGGATGCTTCTTGTAGTAGAATTATGGAAATGCCCACTACAATAACTGCCACAATAGCGATTACAATAATACTAAGTTTGAATTTCAGTTTCACTTTATTCTCCTTTTTGTAAAATAGAAACTATCTAATCATAATAACATACTATACACTTTTTTGTCAAAAGTAGTTTGAATTCTTTCTTTTTTTGCTTTTTAAGGAAAATATGGCTATAGGGACGAAAAAGGTGTCTAACTTAAAGAAGAATTTCTACCACGAACTTTTTGCACATATATTGTCGTTGTTCGTATGGTTTTGTGGTAAAATTCATAATTATTGGAAAACCCAAGCTATATGGCGTAGTCGAATTGCACTGTACTAAAGTATATTATTTTGCATACATCTTTTAGTATAAATAGGCATTTTCTACAAAATTTCACTTGCAAACCTTAAAAAATTACTATAAAATTATCGTATGGTCTATAAAAACACCCAAATAGCCAAAACCAAGTAAATCGCAACAGGCATCAGACGCTTATGCTTATTGAATTATCCAAAAAGTATAATAGTCTCTGCGTTGCGGAGCTTCCTTATTTACAAGAAATCCAAAGGTTTACACGCCTCATAAAGGGCAAAAGTAAAGGAGAAAAGAAATGAAAATTAAAATCAAACTGAGCATTTTAATGATCGCAATTGTAGCTGTCATTGTAACAGGAGTTTCGGTAGTTTTATTACAGCAGGCTTCCAGCACAAGCATAACTTTAAGCAAGCGGAGTATTGATAATCTGGCTGCTCAACGTGCCGCATACTGGCAAGGCAGAGAGGACGGTCTTTACCGCGTTCTGCGCACGTTGGCAAATCAAATGGGTAAATATGAGGATATTCCGGCGGCGGAACGGCGGGACCGTTTTGACGATATGATTAAGTCCATTGTAGAAGCGGAAGCTACCATGTATCAGGTCTACACGGTTTGGAAACCAAACGCGGTTGACGGAATGGATTCCCGCTACATTGGCCGTGAAGGTTCCACAGAAACCGGACAATACGGTGTAGGGTTCCGTCAGGAAAACGGGAAGATATCAATAATGGTTACCAGCGACGTAGCGGCCTCCATGGCATATTTAAACGGTCCAAACGCGACTAAAGACCGATATGAACACCCGCTTCCAAGAAATATAGACGGGAAAGACACTTTTTATTTCAGGTTAATGGTTCCCATCATAAACAGGCGTACCAACGAAGTAGTGGGAGGCGTTGGCTGTCTTAACGTTATAGACGCAATGCAGCCGACTGTAGAGAATACGATAAAAACCAGAGAAGAAATTTCCGCGATCTCAATTTACTCAAGCAACGGGTTTATTATGGCGAGTTATGTGCCGGAACGCGTAGGCAAGATGCTGGTCGATGTAGATGCGATATACGGCAATTATACCAAGGCTGCAAATCAGGCCGTACTTGAAGGCAAGGAATTTAACTGCTCAAGCTATTCGCACGTATTGCAATCAGACGTAGAAATTACTTTGACGTCTTTCCCTATGGGCAGTTCGGGCAATACATGGAGCATAATGCTCGCATCGACTAAATCTTACATTTTAAAAGAAGTAAATGCGATGACTAAGTTTACGATAATTATTGCGGCAATTGCCATTGTAATTGCGGTAGTAATTGTATATTTTGTCCTGAATAGTACTACCGCCCCAATCGTTATGGTAGCGAACACGCTCAAAGATATTTCAGAAGGTGAAGGAGACCTAACAAAAAGTATTGCCGTCAGTTCCAAAGACGAAGTAGGCGACCTTGCCTTGTACTTCAATAAAACAATTGGAAAAATCAAAGACCTTGTGCTTCTCATTAAAAAACAGGCAGGCGTATTGAAAGACATCGGCAATGATCTTGCCAGCAACATGACCGAAACCGCCGCCGCGATAAATCAAATCACCGCTAACATCCAGAGCATAAAGGGAAGAGTCATAAATCAAAGCGCAAGCGTAACCGAAACCAACGCGACTATGGAACAGGTTATTATAAACATCAACAAACTCAACGGCCATGTAGAAAACCAGAGCCGCAATGTTTCCCAGGCTTCATCCGCCATTGAAGAAATGGTAGCAAATATCAGTTCCGTAACCAACACGCTGGTCAATAACACCGCCAATGTAAACACGTTAAAAGAAGCTTCCGAAGTAGGCCGTGGCGGATTGCAGGAAGTTGCGACGGACATTCAAGAAATATCCCGCGAGTCTGAAGGCTTGCTGGAAATTAACTCGGTCATGGAAAACATCGCCAGCCAGACCAATCTGCTTTCGATGAACGCAGCTATAGAAGCCGCGCACGCCGGGGAAGCGGGCAAGGGCTTTGCCGTAGTAGCCGATGAAATCCGCAAACTGGCGGAAAGTTCCAGCGAGCAGTCCAAAACAATTGGCACGGTACTGAAAAAGATAGCGGAATCAATCAAAAAAATTACAGGCTCAACCGACAACGTGCTAAAAAGATTCGAGGCGATTGATTCAGGCGTAAAAACGGTGGCGGATCAGGAAGCGAATATCCGCAACGCAATGGAAGAGCAAGGTGAAGGAAGCAAACAAGTATTACAAAGCGTAGGCGGATTGAATGAACTTACCCAGCAGGTAAAAGGCGGCAGCGAAGAAATGCTTGAGGGCAGCAATGAAGTAATGAAGGAAAGCCGGAACCTTGAAAAAGTAACGCAGGAAATAACCGGCGGCATGAACGAGATGGCTACCGGCGCGGATCAGATAAACATAGCGGTACACAATGTCAATGACATGACACAAAAGAACCGTCAAGCCATTGACGAATTGTTAAAGGAAGTCTCGCGGTTTAAGGTAGAGTGATTGTAGAACGTATGCGAGCCTATCGTGACGTGATCGGGCTCGCAGTCTTCCGCGAGGGCTTTCAGTGTTATATTGTCCCGGCAGGGCCTATATTAAAAATTGTGTAAATGGCCATAAAATGGTAGAAATACCAGAGGAGAAAGCGGACTAAAGTCCGAATGGTCATGGCACGAAAGAAAGAGAAGAAAGAAAAGGATATTATCGACCAGATGCTTGAACCTCAACCGAGCCAGACAGGGCGAAGGTTCCCCTCTTGATAATATCGATTTCAGTGGGTTAACCCAGGACGAGGTTGTAGGGCGGGACGGCTTAATAAAACAGCTAACCGGAAAAACACTCCAGCGGGCGCTTGAAGCCGGGATGACGGAACATCTTGGGTATGAAAAGAATTCCAGCGCCGGGGACAACAGCTAAAACAGCCGTAACGGGCACACGGAAAAAACGGTGCTGCTTGAGAACCAAAGCGCGGCTATTGAAGTTCCGCGTGACAGAAACGGAACGTTTGAGCCGATAATCGTTCCCAAGCATGAGAAGCGGGTGTCGCTTTTTAACGATCAAATTATTTCGATGTACTCGTTTGGGATAAGCGACCGCAATATCAGGGAGCATCTTGAAAAAGCATACAACGTTGAAGTGTCGCCCGATCTGATAAGCCGCGTGACGAGCGAAGTCATCGAAGAAGTAAGGGAATGGCAGAACCGGCCTCTTGAAAAATCCTACGCGATAGCGGACTAAAGTCCGAGAGCTGTGGATAGCGGAAAACGAGGGTGCGAAATTCTGGATGGGCGTGTTAACTCAGATTAATAACCGCAGGGCGGAGGACATCCTCATAGCCTGCATGGATGGGCTTACGGGCTTCCCCGACGCGTTACGCGCAATATACCCTCAGACGCGGATTCAGCTTTGCATCGTCCACATGGTCAGGAACTCGACAAAATTCGTTTCGTACAAAGACGTTAAAAAACTGTGCGCCGACCTGAAGGCGGTCTATTCAGCTAACAGCGAGGAGGCGGGGCGCGGACTAAAGTCCGATGAGGCGCTGGAAGTTTTCGGTAATAAATGGAATGACAAATACCCGATGATTTACCAGCCATGGCTGCGGCACTGGAATGACCTGAGCGAGTTTTTCAAATACTCGCCTGATAATCCGTCGAACCTTCGGTTCGCAGGCGATTTATACGACTAACGCGGTTGAGTCTCTTAATTTTTCTTTGCGCAAAGTCATTAAAAACAAATTGATCTTTGTGAATGATGATGCTATATTTGCGGACTAAAGTCCGAAGATACTTTATTTGGCGGTCCGCAACGCTTCTGAAAAATGGACTATGCCGATAAAGGATTGGGGGCGGGCGTTAAACCAGTTCGCCATTGAGTTCGGAAAAGAACGGGTTCCGTTCTGATGATATTTTTCATTTACACAAAAAATATGATAGGCTCGTTTTTAATGATTCTGTATAAATCAATAGCTTTAACGCAAAATGATTTATCTTCCGTTCCAGCTTTGTTTTTTCCAACTTGATGCATATATCGCTGAAAAAATATGGTTGCTTTGCGTTCTCTCCGTATGAGCGGGAGAACTTCCTATGGACGCGTTTTGTTTTAAGCTCTTGTGGTACTCGCGAATCAAAGGTTCGACAACACCCCACCGTCTTTTGTAGAGCGTCTCGAATTGATCCTTTGCCATCGCCGAATCATTTGTCACCAGATATCTTGTCCCGCTCGAACCGTCTTTGTTTTTAAAGACTTGTTTGTATAGGATTACAGGAATGCTTAAATCCTTCAGCCATACCATCGTCGGTTTTTTCCCCAGTGTTTTTTGATCCAGTCGCTCGAAGCGGCCTTCCTTCTTATCCTGTTCGCTGTCCGCAACCAGCCGGTTCTCTTTCATCTCAAAAACAAACACCTTCTTCCTTTTGTCTATGAATTTCATGTTTTCATTGGATGAAAACCATGAATCCGCCAAAATATACCGGAATTTCACCCTATTTGTTATTTGCGCGTTTATCATCTCCTGCATCAGCTCATTCTTTGTCTTCGGGCTTCTGCGTTTCTCCTTTCCCTCTTTCTCGTCAAAATGCCTTTCCGTCTTCGCTATTATTTCATACCCTAACGGTATCCTTATGGCCGCATCTTCGGTTGCCGCCGTGTAAAAAAGCCGTCAGCAGGTTTATTCCCTTTACATTCCGTCCGTCATGGTGATCCCAGCGCCAACATACAATGTCATTCTCATCCATGTACTGTTTTTCTATAATCGTATCGTCAAAAACAAGGCTGGCTTCCTCATTCTCATGGCTCCTAACCAATTTCTTTACTTTTAGCCATAGTCTTTTACTGCCCATCGCCTCCCCGGACAAATACCGTGTTATCGTATCGTGGCTAATCAGCCCCCCGGTTAATTTCGACAGGCCGGTAGCTGTCGTTTGGCGATTACTGCACAATAGGTAATCGCTGTATAAATCTATTAGTTCCCCTTCCATACCCACATTTTACTATATTCTTACGTCTTTGCGTAACATGAGTTATTAATACATAAATAAAAAATAATAAAGTCACCACGCCAAGGATGGCGTGGAGCGATGAACAAAGTCTGGCAAAATAATCCTCCAACATATTTCGGTTTCTGTTGCTTAACGCCCGGCGGTAAATGTCTAGCCGCCTTCAGGCGGCGTACATTTACCGGCCTGTTATGTGAAGTTGGGGCGTATACCATATTTTATTTATATTTTATTCTTTTCATAAAATTCATTTACCAATAAATCCATATACACAATATCGTGCCTTTCCATATTCCTTTGTAATGCCTCCCGTCTTTTTCCAATATTTTTAAATCCTATTTTTTCATAAGACCTTATTGCGGGTTTATTGAAACTATAAACTCTTAATAAAATATTATGTAAATTTAATGCCTTAAATCCATAATCCAATAACAAAGTTAATGCCTCTGTGCCATATCCTTTATTCCTGTAATCTTTATTCCCAATAAATATTCCAATTTCTGCCGTTCCGTTTAAATTGTCAATTTCCATAAAACCGCAATTTCCAATTACTTCATTTTTTTCTATGTCAATAATTGAATAATTATGATCATTTGAAGGATTACTTAAAAAAGCCCGTTCACCTTCCACATTTATTACGCAATTATATAATTGTAGATTTACCATTAATTCCAAATCATTAAACCATTCCGTAAATTTTTCTGCGTCATTAGCATCCATTGGGGATAAATAGCATTTTTTACCGACTATTTTACGAAAATACATAAAATTATTCTCCTAATTATTCTAATTTATTAAACTACATTATTGTTTATTTTGTCAATACATTCTATACCATATATTTTATATACTATTTCCGATCAATTTAGCCACAATTTCGCTTAACGTTCCGGCGGTAAAAGACGTTTGGGGCAGGTTATAGGGCGTTGCGTAGCAACGACCCCTGCCCCAAATGTGGCTACGAAAAACCGTGCAGAGGGCGAAGCCCGAACACGGTTTTTCGTAGCCTAGTGTGCTGTAAAATACAGACAACGATATAAAAGAATGATATAATTGAGGCATGAGGAAAATACAGCCGCAAATAAACAAAGAAGACAAATTGCTGATGCAAAGATTATTATCAACAGGGCATCT
>NZ_BDHF01000055.1:0-9818 GCF_054786115.1 Treponema sp. R80B11-R83G3
CCTTATGCTTCTGGGGAGACGTTGAACCTCAGCGTCGCGAAGATTTAAAAATAGAAAAGGATATAGAGACGGTTTCAAAAGAGCCAAGCGTTAAATACAGGGGCTTTTTTATTAACGACGAATGGCCGTGTTTTGGGACGTGGGCATCCGGGCATTTTAACGGTTTTACGGCGGAAATGTACGATCATGTTTTTGAACTTTTACTGCGTTTTAAGGGAAATTACCTGTGGCCGGCGATGTGGACTTCTTCATTTCCGCTGGACGGGCCTGGAAACCTTAACGAAGAATTGGCTGATATTTACGGCATAATCATGGGCGCTTCGCATCATGAGCCGTGCCTTCGCGCAAGCGAGGAATGGGACAAGGTTAGGGGGCCAAATTCAATTTACGGCAATGAGTGGAATTATTATAAAAATAAGAACGGCCTTTTAAAGTACTGGGAAGACGCGCTTATAAGAAGCGGAAAATACGAAAAAATAATCACAATAGGGATGCGCGGGGAACGCGACAGTTCAATGTTAGGTGATAATTCATCGCTTAAGGAAAATATTGATCTGTTAAAAGACATAATTAAAAACCAGCGTGAATTAATAAAAAAGCATATTAATCCCAATATAGATGAAGTTCCGCAGGTGATTGCCCTGTACAAGGAAGTTGAAGAGTACTTTTACGGAAAAGAGGGGGTAGACGGTTTAAAAGACTGGGATGAGCTAGACGGCGTTATCTGTATGTTATGCGAAGATAATTTCGGCTTTATGCGTACTCTTCCCATGGCTGATATTCGCTCTCGTAAAGGCGGTTTTGGAATGTATTATCATTTTGATTACCACGGTGACCCTATTTCATACGAATGGGTGGCGTCAACGTCTTATGAGCGGACATGGGAACAGATGTGCATGGCTTACGATTATGGGATTAGGGATATATGGATTGTCAATGTGGGCGATATAAAATTTAACGAAGTTCCCCTAAATTATTTTATGGAGCTTGCGTACGATTTTGAAAAATGGGGTTCAAGTTCGCCTAACAGCATAGATGAATATACATCCGACTGGTTAAATAAAAATTTCCCAAATGTAAAAAAAGAAACTCGCGCAAAAATGGCGGATGTTTTGCACGGGTTTTTAAAAATTAACGCGGCAAGAAGGCCTGAGGCTCTTAACGCTGAAATTTACCATCCGTGCCATTATCTTGAAGCTGACAGAATGTTGTCCCTTGCGCAGAAAATAGATTTATTAAACGAGGAAATTTATTACGCGCTTAAAAAAAATGAAAAAGACGCGTATTACAGCATGATCTATTTCCCCGCTAAATCAAGCGTAAATTTGCTTAGAATGCATTTATTCGCGGGGAAAAACAAACATTATGCAGTACAAGGTAAGAAAATCGCAAATAAATACGCCGATCTTGTAACTTCCTGCATAGAAAAAGACCGTTCTTTAAAAATTGAATTCGCGCAGTTTAAAAACGGAAAATGGTCAGGCATGGAACTTGAACAGCATATCGGTTTTACAAAATGGAATGAAGATAATTGCAGGTACCCTTTAAGGATTCAAGTTGAACCCGCGTACAAACCGCGTTTGGTTGTTTCAAGAAAAGACAGTGAAAAAATCTTTACAAAAGCTTATGGCAAACCTATGGCCGTAGAAGTTAATGATTTTCTTTACGCAGGTAATGAAGAAGTTATACTTGAAATAGCCAATGACGGAATCGGCAAACTTGATTATACAATCGAAGCCGATAAAGAATACCCGTGGCTTGAGATCAATTCGTTAAAAGGAACGGTTGAGTTTCAGGAAGAAATAGTAATCAGGTGCAAAAGGAGCGAACTTGACGGACGGCAAGCGGAAGAAAAAGCGAACTTCATTATTAAAGATAAAGAGACCAGGGTAGCGGTTGAAGTAAAAGCAAAAGTTATAATTGTCGATTTGCCTGAAATGACATTTTTAGAAAATAACAATGTCATTGCAATAAACGCAAATCATTTCTGCGCTAAAAAAGACGTTTCCAAAGGCGGTTTTATAGAGCTTAAAAATTACGGCAGAACAGGCTGCGGCATGAAAGTATTTCCGGTAACAACAGATTTTGAAGAAAAGGAAGAAAAACCGTCCGTTACATACCGCTTCTTAATTGAAAAAAGCGGCGATTATAATGTGGAAATATGGACGGCTCCCGTCAATTCAGTCCAAAACAAACGTCCGCTCAGATGCCAACTTGAAAGTTCAAATGGCGAAAAGCGGATTGTAGTAACAGTTCCCGAAGATTTCCGTCCCGGAAGCAAATATGACGCAAGGTGGGGGCAGGGAGTTTTGGATAACATTAGAATCAGTAAAACGTCTTTAACATTTGAAAAAGGCGTTCAGGAAATTTCAATAAAAGCGTTAGAAGCCGGGCTTGTGTTGGAGCGAATTGTAATCTATCCAATAAATAATCCGCCGCTAAAATCTTACCTTGGTCCGCCTGAAAGTTTTTACCGCAAGGACTCACACAAAGAACACTAAGTAAGAGAAGATCACAAAGAGGAATAAGGGATTTCTGTCCGAAGATGATGCGTGAGCTTCACGATAAGATAACGGACAAAAACCCATGATTTTCTCTTTGTGATCTTTGTTCCTTCGTGATCTTTGTGTGAGGTATTTGCGAATTATTGCTCCAGTTGAATAATTTCCCAGACTTTAGGGGTTTCCTGGCCTATACGCCAAAAACCTATAGCTTTAACTTTCATTGATTTGTACATTTCCATCCGCGTGGAAATGGAATATTCGTCTTCATAATAAACTTTGACTCCAAGATTCGCTACATAATCAAAAGTCGGTATCCCGTTTTCACGCCTGATTTCTTTAACCTTATAGGTTTCTATCAATTTTTCCGTAGTCGCGTAAACAAGCGCCACGTGATGATTTTTATCTTCCCATGCGCGTCCGTAAAACGGGATGCCCATGATTAGTTTTTCATCTCCTATTACACGCAAGGAATACTCCGCCACATTACGGCACCATTTAAGGGAGGCGATAGGACCGGGGTCGCTTCTGACATAATGTTCGTCATAAGCCATTATAAAAATTTTATCAACAATGGGTTTAATTTTCTCATAATCGTATACATCGTTAGCAATTGTTTTTGTACGGGCGTAAAGGGCGATGGAAAATATTTTATTTTTTGGAAGTCCTGCCCGTAATTCGCGCAAAAATGAAAGAAACGCGTCTCCCGATCTTGCGGGGATAGCTTCAAAGTCAATATTTAAACCGTCAAAATTATTAGTCGCGGCAATTAAATCCGCTATTAAAGCTTTTCGCTGGGAACTTCCCGGCATAAGCGTAAAGTATGAAAGGGTGTTAGTGCCGCAAGTTACAGCCAAATGCACCCTGCCGTTAAATTCCGGAAGATTCTGGCGGTTAGGCACTTTTGACAGGGCGCCAAACGAATCAACTTCCGCGCCAAAGTAGCCAACGTCTGTTAAGGGGAGATCTTTTGTAAGATCCGCTTCCTTTCCAACCATAACATAACCCCATATTTCCCTGAAAGCCGTTACGGGCAGGGTTTGTTCCGGGCGCTGCATGAATACTTCAATTTCCTGATCAATAGGATCGGTCTCAACTAAAATTTCAATTTCTTTAGGCGCGCTTTTGCATTGAATCAGCATAAAGAACGATAACGTGATTAAAACAAGTGGATATTTCATAATTTAATTATCGGAATATTTTATAAGAAAAGGGAGTGGGGAATGGGTATTGTTGTTAGCAAGCGCAGCGTGTTACTTCACGCGCAGATAACGAACAAAAACCCCACTCCCTACTCCTCACTCCCTTTAAAACTTCGCTCTTTCCGCCCACAGGCCAAGCGCGGGATTGGGGACAAAGAAGATCCGCTCCCCATCGACAGTGTTCCAGCCGGGAGAAAGTTTGCTAATGTCATACTTGCTTTGCGCTTCTTTTAAATCGCCCCATTGAAAGCCTACGGATTCAATTTCCCGCCTTGTAACTTTATTGCCGGGACAGTAGCGGATTGTAAAACGGTTTTCGCTTGAGCCGTGTATTAGGTGGGCGGCTGCGCTTAAATTGCCGCCAAGTTCGGGGTCTGTTGACGCTTTGACGATTATCTCTTTTCCCGGGCGGTAGCCGTGTTTGCGTATTAACGCGTCTATCCCTGAATCTTCGCCAAAGCGTTCAAGGGCAGGAGCCATGATTAAAAGTTCGCCGCCGTCCGCTATTACCATGCGCGTGCGGTAAATTGCTTTGTTCCCAAGCCAAGTGGTGCGGTATTCTTCGGGTTCAAGGTAGACTACCGCTTTGTTAACTGGTTCATCCATTAGGTTAACATTAACTTGACGGGACAAGGCGGCGGCTTTTTCAAAACATTCTCTGCCAAAACCGATATATAGGCCGCGTACCGCAAGAGAGCCGCGTTCTTTGCCGGGAGCAACTTCGCTGTCTGTCCGCGCCGAAATAACCGTTAACACCCATAAAATTGGGGGTAACGAAACGCTAAAACGGCGCAATCCTTCATCAAAAAGGGCACGGACGGGAGTGTCAACCTTGCCCATTATTTTTTCCATTCCGTAGGCGGCTCCTACAAAATGGCTTTTATCAATCGCTTCTTTTCCGCCGGTTCCTACAAAGATATTTTTTCCGTGGTTTGCCATTCCGGCGACTTCATGGGGAACAACCTGCCCGATACTCAGCGCGAGGGAGAAGTTGCAGTCGTCCTTCGCACCTTTACGCAAAATTTTATTTACCTGAACAGGCCAATCGTACTTTACGGCTCCGGCTGACGCTTTTTCTACCCAGCTTGCCTCTATGCGTCCAAGTTCCATAACATCGTTCCGCCAATCGTGAACCAAGAATTTGTCTTTTGGAGTAGTGCCGAACATACGTGAAAGTTCAGCGGCGTTCATAGCCATGTGCGTGCCAAGAGCGGGAAGAACCGCGCCAAGCCTGTCTCCAAGAATGCGTGACGCTGTTTCCGTAAAAAAACCTGCTCGGGAATGAAAACGCGTTATATCGGGCGGCAAAGCTATCACTTTTCCTGAATCTTTTATGTCGGCCAGAGCTTTTGAAAGCGCGTCTGAAAAAAGAGCTTCCAACTCCTGATCGGTTAAATCTTTATCTTCTCCGCCTTGAGACACATAAGTTTTTTCCAACATAGACATTCTCCCTGTGAATATGATAACATAAAATATAGAATATGTATGTATAAAGGAGATAAATATGGCGAAAGCGGATATTGGCCTTATCGGCCTTGCGGTAATGGGAGAAAATCTTGTCCTTAATCTTGAGAGCAAGGGGTTTAGCGTTGCTGTTTACAACCGGACAACGTCAAAAGTGGACGAGTTTGTTAAAGGGCGCGGCGCGGGTAAAAAAATAACGGGCTGTTACAGCATGGCGGATTTAGCCGCCTCTTTAGCGTCTCCGCGAAAAGCGATGATCATGGTAAAAGCGGGGCAGGCTGTGGACGATACAATCGAACAGCTTTTGGATGTTTTTGAAAAAGGCGACATTATCATTGACGGTGGAAATTCAAATTATCAAGATACGATGAGAAGAGCCGCCCATGTTGAGTCAAACGGACTGCTGTACATCGGGACTGGCGTTTCAGGCGGAGAGGAAGGCGCGTTAAAGGGGCCTTCGATAATGCCTGGCGGTTCCCCCGCCGCATGGCCTTTTGTAAAACCGATGTTGCAGGGAATATGCGCGAAAGTCGAGGGGGGCGTTCCCTGTTGCGACTGGGTTGGGGAAAACGGCGCCGGCCACTTTGTAAAAATGGTGCATAACGGCATTGAATACGGGGATATGCAGTTAATTTGCGAAACTTATGATTTGATGAAAAACGTCCTTGGGCTTTCCAGCGACGAGATGGGAAATGTGTTTGAAGAGTGGAACAATGGTTCACTCGGCAGTTACCTTATCGAAATAACAAGGGATATTCTCCGTTACAAAGATACTGACGGCAAACCGCTTGCAGAAAAAATCCTTGATACGGCGGGGCAGAAGGGAACCGGCAAATGGACAGGCATAGCCGCCTTGGAGTTTGGAGTCCCCCTTACATTGATTGGTGAGGCTGTCTTTGGGCGCTGTTTATCCGCCGCAAAAGATGAGCGCGTAAAAGCGGCGAAAGTTTTTTCTTCCCCAAAAATTTCTTCTCCCGCCGACAAGACGGCATTTGTAAAAGATTTGGAAAAAGCGTTATACGCTTCTAAAGTTGTCTCTTACGCGCAGGGCTATCTTTTAATGAGGGAAGCCGCGAAAGAATACAAATGGAATTTAAACTACGGCGGCATCGCCCTTATGTGGAGGGGCGGGTGTATAATACGCTCGGTCTTCCTTGGAAAAATAAAAGAGGCGTTTGACAAGAATCCCAATTTAGACAACTTGTTACTCGATCCGTTCTTTACAAAAATTATAGAAGACGCGCAAGATTCATGGAGAAGGGTAGTGTCAGCCGCCGTGCAAAACGGGATACCCGCCCCCGCGCTCACCAGCGCGCTTGCGTATTTTGACGGTTACAGAAGCGAAAGATTGCCCGCGAATCTCTTACAGGCTCAGAGGGATTATTTTGGCGCGCACACTTATGAGCGAACAGACAAACCGCGCGGAGAATTCTTCCACACAAATTGGACAGGCCACGGCGGTTCCACAAGCGCCAGCACTTATACCGTTTGATTTTTACCACGAACCAACACGAACAACGACAAGATATGTACTAAAAGTTCGTGGTGTTCGTGTGGTTCGTGGTAGAAATTTTTCTTTTTGGACACTTCCGGTATTAAACCCGCTTGCGAATAAATCTTTGCATAGCGGGCTTGAAGTTTTCAAGCAGTAATGAGCGCGAAAAAAAGTCACTGTCTTTTGGAACGTCAATACTAACGTCTAAATTTTGTTTGTCGGCTTTTTCCAGCAGTTTTGCAAGAAGTGTCTTTCCAAGACCCAAGCCACGGTATTCGGGATTTACTTCCAAAGTTTCAATGTAAAGGGTTTTGTTTTCCGCTCTTGCGATTATCTGTCCTGTTAACTCACTTTCAGCGTTTTCCGCCGTAATTGCAAAATCATTTTTTTCTTTAAAAGTAAAATCTTCAAGAACAAGGGACGACGTGTCTTCGGGTTCAACGCCGACAGGCTCAAGCCCCCATTCTTCCCTTAGCGCGTTATACCAGCCGATAATTTTATTCCTTATTTTTTGAGCTTTGTACTTGAGCCAAATTTTTTCCACTTCGGGGTACTGTTCAAGAACGTCCCTAAAGGCGCGGAAAACGCCTTTGTTTTTGTTTAGCGCGGCGGTTAATTCCTGACGGGCTACGGGATTATTCAAGCTTGCCGTAAATTTTTCCATAAGCCTGTAACCGTCTTTGGGACTCCATTGGGGGAGAGGGATATAATTTTTATCGCTGTTATCAATATTCGCGGAATTAACGATTTGATTTTTTTGCGCGTCAAAAACAAAAACCCCTTCCTGATTTTCCATGTGAAAGAGAATTTGATTTATCAGAATATTGTCAAGCTCAAAACTCATAAGGCATTATAGTATAAAAACAAAAAAAAGTTTATTATCTATAATAGAGGTTTTTAAATGGAAGCGATGAAAAGAACCGCCGATTGCGGTTCGCTAAGAAAAAATGACTGCGGGCGTACAGTAATCCTGAACGGATGGGTTCACCGAAAACGTAACCACGGCGGGGTGTTTTTTATAAATATTAGGGATAGGTACGGAATAACTCAGGTTACGGTTGATACCGAAAAAAATACCGACCTTGCAGTCGTATGCGATGAATTGCGAAATGAATACTGCATTGCCGTGGAAGGTTTAATAAGCCCGCGCCCCGATGATATGGTTAACAAAACAATGGAAACGGGCGAGATTGAGCTTCTCGCTTCCAAGATTGTTGTTTTGAACAAGAGCGAAGTTTTACCTTTTCAAATTGACGAAGAAAGCAAGGCAAACGAAGAACTGCGCCTAAAATACAGATACCTCGACCTTAGAACAAAGGCTATGCAGGAGAGGATTAAACTGCGAAGCGAGGTAGCGTTCGCCGTGCGCGAGTGGATGACTTCCAACGGTTTTTATGAAATAGAAACTCCCACTTTTATAAAATCAACGCCTGAGGGCGCAAGGGATTACCTTGTTCCCTCAAGACTGTATCCGGGGAAATTTTATGCGCTTCCTCAGTCGCCGCAGCTTTACAAACAAATACTGATGGTCGCGGGTTTTGACAAATATTTCCAGATAGCCCGCTGTTACCGCGACGAAGATTCACGCGGGGACAGACAGCCTGAGTTTACGCAGATCGACCTTGAAATGTCATTTGTAGGCAGGGAAGAGGTTCTGTCGGTAACAGAGGGAATGATGTGCCATGTTTTTAAAAAGGTGATGAATGTTGACCTGCCTAAGAAGTTTAACCGCCTGACGTGGGACGATGCGATGGAATTTTACGGCAGCGACAAGCCTGATACTCGTTTTGATATGAAGCTTAAAGACTTTAGCCCCTATGTGCTGTCATCGGGATTTCAGGCGTTTAAGGACGCGTTAAATTCAGGCGGGGCTGTAAAGGCGCTTGTCGTGAAAGGAAAAGCGGATTATTCGCGCAAGCAGATTGAAGAGCTTGAGTCTGCCGCGAAAGTTTACAAAGCTAAGGGCATGGCGTGGATGAAAGTGTCGAATAACGCTCTTGAAGGGGGAGCGTCAAAATTTTTTACTGATAAAGCGGAGCAAATAATAAACGGGCTTGACGCGAAAGAAGGCGACCTTATTCTGATGATTGCAGACGGTAACAGAAAAATCGCTAACACCGCTCTTGGGGCGGTGAGGGTCAAACTTGGGCGCGATCTTGGGCTTATCGATCCGTCACGTTTTGAATTTGTGTGGATAATAGACTTCCCCATGTTTGAATACAACGAAGATGAAAAAAAGTGGGAGGCGGCGCATCATCTTTTTACATGGCCGCAGGAAAAATACCACGCGACAATGGAGAGCGATCCCGGCTCGGTAAAAGGCGATCTTTATGACCTTGTGTTAAACGGTTATGAGTTAGCGTCAGGCTCTATTCGTATTCATGATTCGTCAATGCAAAAAAGAGTTTTTGAAATAGCGGGAATTGATCCCGCGCAAGCTGAAAAAAAATTCGGCTTTTTAACGGAAGCTTTCAGGTACGGAGCGCCGCCCCACGGAGGAATAGCTCCCGGCCTTGACCGCCTTGTAATGATCATGGCAAAGGTCTCCTCGTTAAAAGACGTTATCGCTTTCCCGAAAAATTCATTCGCGGTAAGCCCGATGGACGATTGTCCGTCAGAAGTGGATCAAAAGCAATTGGATGAACTGCGCATAAAGATACTTCCGCCTAAGTAGGCTATTCTTTTAAATGTTGTTCCAGCAGTTTTCGCTTGTCATCGGGTATAGGCGTTGTCTTCTCAGAGTTAAAATCGTAGTGGACAACTACCGCGATTCCCTTGACGCACAGTCTGCCTTCCTGCCACGCCTCATGATAGACGGTAAATGATTTTGTCCCTATTTTGGAAATGAAAGTTTTTATTTCCACTTCTTTAAAAAAAAGTTGCCCTACAAAATCATATTCAGAGTGCGCCATAATAAGCGGAAATGTTTTTCGTGAAAGCGTTAATTCAGGATCAAAAAATTTCATGATGGCGGTTCTTCCCATTTCGAACCACTGCGCGGGAACAATGTTATTTATATGGCCTAAAATATCCATATCCCCAAAACGGGGGGTTACAGTTATAGTTAACATTAATTTATTATAAAAAATTAAATTAAATGTTTCAATAAAATATTTGGAATTCTTTTATAAAATAAACATTAGACTTGTTCGGAAA
>NZ_BDHF01000056.1:0-10138 GCF_054786115.1 Treponema sp. R80B11-R83G3
TGTTGTTTCAACGTGTTTCCCTTTATGATTTTTTATGTGGTACAAGCCCGCCGCCAAAAATTAATAAGTTACCTGAATGTCAGACGGAGTTCGTATGGTAGGGGGATTTATTTTGGACACTAATGATCCGTCATATAATCTTACAAAACAGTTTTTTACCATCCCAACTGCTTCTGAGTCAGTTCTTTTAAGATGTAATTTTTTTCCAAGTTTCTTGATTCCGGGCCAAAGCATATAAAACCTCCAAAATTATATTTATTATATCATTTTGCGGGTGATGGCGTAAATTATCCCATAGATATAGATATTTTCCATAAAATAAAATATAATATAAACACATTGAACAAAACAAATAAAAAGAATTTGTCTTTGCAATGCGGAGACTTTGATTAAACTGTCTGACCAAGCGGTCAGACGTAAAAGGAGGTATAAAATTGATAAAAGTCCTCATTCCCTACGCGCTCAGGGCATTTACAGAGCGCAATGCGGAGGTGGAAGTGAAAGGCAACACGGCGGGAGAGGCGGTTAACGCGCTTGCAAATGCCTATCCTGCCCTTAAAACCCACCTGTTTACGGAAGATGGTCAGCTTCGCGATTTTATCAACTTGTTTGTTGGCGGCGTAAACATCAACAGTTTGCAGGGACTTGACACGCCCGTTGCGGATAACAGCGAAGTGATGATTGTTCCTGCAATCGCCGGCGGCAGTGATGGCGGCCATGCCGCCGAGCTCACCAACGAAGAAATAGCGCGTTACAGCCGCCATCTGCTTTTGCCGGAGATAGGCGTTGAGGGGCAAAAAAAATTAAAGGCGGCGAAAGTCCTCATTGTCGGTACGGGGGGGCTTGGCGCGCCGCTTGCATTGTACCTTGCGGCTGCTGGCGTTGGAACAATCGGGCTTGTGGATTTTGACGTGGTGGACGAATCAAATCTTCAGCGGCAAATAATTCACAGCACCCGCGACGTTGGCAGACCAAAAGTTGCTTCGGCAAAGGACAGAATCAGGGGGATAAACCCGCTAATTAACGTAGTGACGCATAATGCGGCGCTTACAAGCCAAAACGCGATGGAACTTTTTGCCGATTACGACATTATCGCGGACGGAACCGACAATTTTCAAACGCGCTATCTTGTAAACGACGCCTGCGTATTTTTAGGCAAACTGAACGTATACGGTTCCGTATTTCAATTTGACGGGCAGGCGACAGTCTTCGGCGCGAAGGACGGCCCCTGCTACCGTTGCCTCTATCCGTCTCCGCCGCCTCCCGGACTAGTCCCTTCATGCGCGGAAGGCGGAGTTATGGGCGTACTGCCCGGCATCATCGGAACAATTCAAGCGGCAGAGACGATTAAGCTCATCGTGGGCGGGGCAAAGCCGCTTATTGGGCGCCTGCTCTTGTTTGACGCGTGGCGCATGGCGTTCCGCGAATTAAAACTGGAAAAAAACCCCGACTGCCCCGTGTGCGGAAAAAATCCTTCCATTCATGAACTAATTGATTATGAACAATTTTGCGGTTTAAAAAAGAACGCCGACAGCAAGCCGATAGACACAATAACCGCCCTTGATTTAAAAAAACGCCTTGATAACGGAGACAAAATTCAATTTATTGACATCCGTGAGCCTCATGAACGCGCCATTGTCAAATTTCCCAATGCTATTGTAATACCTCTTGGCCAATTGGAAAGGCGCATGGACGAACTTGACCCGTCAGTAGACGCGGTATTCCTTTGCAAAATCGGCCAACGCAGTATTTTAGGAATAAAAACTCTGCAAGAAGCCGGTTACAAAGGAAAACTGATGAATCTGCAAGACGGTCTTAACGCTTGGGCTAGAGATGTTGATAAAAGTATGCCTATTTATTAAGAAATACGCTGAATTACAGCCCAAAAAAACGCAGTAAAGACCATCATTGCTTGCTTTGGATGTAACGGCTGAATACCCTGTCCTCTTTACAGATATGATTGATCCACCAGTTTTTAAGAAATTCCAGAAACTCCTGAGGGTCTTTATTCCAAATGCTATCCTTACTTGTGTGGGACAACGCGCTTGTCAATTCTTTGTGCAATATACGGTGATTTTCCAGATTTGGATAGCCGCATTTTTTAAGAAAATCCTCTTCAATCTCAAAATGGATGCGGGTATATTCGTTCACCATGCCGATTACAGGCCTGAGCATCTCATTGCCATGCTTGTTTTGTATCGCGAAGCATAGGGAATTGATGGTGGAAACAATCCCACGGTGCTGCTCATCGACAATCGGTATTCCCAAATTGTACGAAGGCTCCCAGACAATAAGAAGGTTATGGTTCAACATACTAAGCCAGGGTTCATTTGCGGTTATTTTTTCGGGCATGTTTCCTCCAGTGCTTTTAGGGTAAACCTCTTATTATTGTCTGTCAAGACGGACAGAAATATTTGGGCGGAAATTTTATTTTTATTTTTTTTTATTTTTTTCTTGACAAAAAATTAAAAAAGGGACATAATTTATCGTAGGGGGGAAAAATTATGCCAGCAAAAAAAGCAGCGCCGAAAGCAGCAGCGAAAAAAACCACAACAAAAGCAAAAGCAAAAAAGACAACAAAGAAGTAAGGTACAAGTGCTATCGGTCTGCGAATGGTACTGCCATCGCAGGCCGATATGTTGACTTATCACGCCGCCCATCTAAGGCGTTATGCGAAATTTAAAAATGAACGTGCCGGATATACATTTGAAAATTTTAAAGATAGTGAAGTTTCTTTTTCAATAAACACTTGAAAACATATTAAACTAATGATAAAAAGAATAATTATGGTTACAGTACGAATGGATTCGCTTATCAAATCCATAGCTACCGCTTTGGATATTGTGGAAGGAACTCTTGTGGGAGCCAGCCCCAATCATGGCAAACGAATTGCCGTTCTTTGCGCTAAAATGGGAACGCTACTGGGAAAAACCCCGCAGGAAGCCACCGCCCTGGCGATTTGCGCCCTGCTCCATGACAGCGCCCTTACCGAATATATTCTTTCCGAGCAAAAAGACGGGGACTATGACATGGCCATGAAAAAGCACTGCGAAATAGGCCAGCGGAACGTGGATGACCTCTGTTTTGAAACAAATGTAAAGGATTTTGTTTTGTATCATCATGAACGCGCCGATGGCAGCGGACCGTTCGGCATACGGGAAGGAGATGGCCCCATAGAAGCGGAACTTATCGCCATTGCCGATTCACTTGATGTTAGCTATCATCTGCAAAGACTGGAGCTTGAAAAACTGTCAGCTATCCGAAATATAATCAGTCAGGAAAGCGGAAAACGCTACAGTAAGAAGGCGTCGGAGCTAATGTTGGAAATTCTTGACTGGCCTGCGGTTCTGTCTCTTAAAGATGATGTAATTAAACAAACCGCGTCACAGGTTTTGTTCCCCTGGACTGTCGATATTAAGACAGAAACTATTTTTGGCCTGTCCGCTTTTATTGCCAGAATCATCGACTACAAGTCCGCTTTTACGGTGAAACATTCAACTCAGATTGCAAATAGGGCGTGGTTAATGGGGAATTACTATAAATATGAACCTGAAAAACACGCGCAGTTGTATCTTTCTGCATCTTTGCACGATCTTGGTAAATTGGCGGTTCCCATTGACATTCTGGAAAAACCCGGCAAGCTTACCGATGAAGAATTTAAAATTATCAAAGAACATGTTCACCTAACATGGGAACTTCTTAATGAAGTTGAAGGATTCGAGACTATTTGCAAATGGGCGTCCAATCATCATGAGAAACTTGACGGCAGCGGTTACCCCTTTGGGAAAAAAGCTCCTGACCTTGACTTTAACTCCCGGCTTTTAGTCTGTTTGGACTTATATCAGGCGATAAGCGAAGAAAGGCCATACCACCCCAGACGCAATCACGCGGATACAATGCAGATACTCCATGAAATGTCTGATAGCGGAAAAATAGACAGTGATATTGTCAAAGATATTGATATCGCTCTTGCTCCCTATGACGGTAAAGACCTGCCGCCGCCAAACTAGTAGTCTTTGTGTGAAAAATTTTCGGTAAAATTCCTTGACCCCATCTATAATTTACCGTATCATGTTTTTGTGGCAAAACGAAAAACAACGGGTAATTCTAAATCCAAAGGTTCTCGGGCGGTAGTTATTTTTTGGCTGATTTTTGTAATTGCAATTATCTGTATCTTTATGGCGAATGCCGCTACCATAAAAAAGAATTTTGATATTTTTAAAACTCGCCTAACCACCCCTCCCGGCGCGGAAGAAGAAATTTTACCTGTGGAGGATGAGCATCCTGTTACAGTTGTAATCGATACTTCCGCGCCAAAACCTCAGTCTTCTGAAGAAACAAAACCGCAAACCACCGAGCCTGCAAAAACTCAAACCACTCAACCTGAAAAAAAACCTGCTGCTGAAACGCAGACAAAACCGAAAACGCCAACTACGACTCAGCCGCCGCCTGTGCAGACAAGGGACAGGGCTATTTATTTTGCCAATGTCGGAAGCGACGGGCAGATTCTCCATTCAAAGGTAACGCGTAAAATTCCCGTTTCTGATTCGCCGATGCAGGACGCATTGAATGTTCTGCTTGCCGGTCCTACGGCGGAAGAATTAAGCAAAGGGCTTCTTAACCTTATTCCAAAAAACACAAGAATGCTTTCCGCAACGGTTAGGGGAACTACCGCTTACATCAATTTTAGCGAAGATTTTTTATTTAACACTTTTGGCGTGGAAGGTTATGTCGCCCAGCTTAGGCAGATCGTTTGGACAGTGACTGAGTTTCCGAATGTAAAGGACGTGCAAATACTAATTGAAGGCAGAAGAGTGGATTATCTTGGCGAGGGTATTTGGATTGGAAGCCCAATTAGCCGTCAGTCATTCTAATTGAAACATCTAAAAACTTCAGTTTTTTGATGTTCCCTATATTCTTTTAATCGAAACAACTTTTCCGCTCTCTATATCAATCTCAGCGATAATGCCCTGCATTTTTCCCGGTTTATCTGATACCGCTACTTCCATGTGGTACAGAACCTGCTTGCGGGCGCGTTCAATGCAAATTTTCGGCTCCATGCCGATTACGCTGTCAACATTGCCGGTCATTCCAAGATCGGTGATGTATGCGCTGCCATTTGGCAGTATCCGCTCATCGGCTGTTTGTATGTGCGTGTGAGTGCCGGCAATTACCGTAGCGCGCCCATCGGCATAATAGGCAAGAGCTTCTTTTTCGCGGCTGGATTCGGCATGGAAGTCTACAAGTACAATCGGCAGGGCGCGCGGAATTGGATTACCGAATTCCGTAGAAAGCGGATTAATACTGGCCGCTTTGCCAGTATGCGTAATTATTAGTTGATCAAAACATTTAAAAGGGCAATCAATGGCATTCATTAATTCGCGGCCCTGAAGATTAATAACTATCCAGTTTATTCCATTTTTATTTATGCAGGCAGAGCCTTTGCCGGAAACATCAGGATTTATAGCCGTACTCGCAGGATAATTAGCGGGGCGAAGAATTTGCTTTTCAGTATCCAAAACATTCCAGAATTCGCGTTTTTCCCAAATGTGATTTCCTGAAGTAATTACATCAGCGCCAGCCGCGACTATGCGTTTAAAGTCATTTTTAGTCATACCAAAACCTTCGGCGGCATTTTCGCCATTGACCGTGACAAAATCAATTTGATGTTCTTTAATCAGTTCCGGCAGTTTTGCTTCCAGAGTTTCAATGCCATGATTCCCTACTACATCGCCAATCATGGCGGCTTTTACTGTAAGCATATTTATATATTGCCATAAAAGCCTTCTATCTGTAAACTGTACCTATGACCAGAGGAATTTTCATCGCTGGAAACGAATCAGCTATTAGCCGCGCTATTGAGGCGGAGGTGGGCAACCGCGTAGAACAATTTGCCTCCGCTTTTATCCCAAACAGATTTTTCGGCGCAGTAAGGAGTTCATCGCAGGAAACGTCCAAACGCCTGTCCCTCGACTGGAATCCGTCAAGCCCTATTTCCGCCCGGACTTTGATACTTGCAGCGGAAAACCGCCTTGAACATATTGACGAGGCGATACTTATTTGCTCGCCGCCTTCCATTCGCGGTAAAGCCTTTGATCTTTCTTTTTCTGATGTTGAAATAATGTTTAACGACCACATAAAGGGATGGTTTTTTCTTATAAAGGAACTTGCCGCTGTCTTTAACAATCGCAAGCGCGGAACCCTTGCCCTTGTCTACCCCGATATTGCTTCATCATCCCAAAAAGATGAAGCGGCGGATTTACTTGGCCCTCCGGCTCTCGCCTCATTCCGCGCCCTTACTGCCAGTTTGCTTTCCGCCGCCCACAACGATTCATATTTTACTATGGGCTTTTCAACTACCGACTCGGGAAACGAATCGGCCTTTGCCTCATTTATTTTTAAATCTCTTGATGATACGGCAAAACGCTCCAATGGCAAATTGCATAAGTTTGGGAAGTTTAGTTTGTTTAAGTGACAGATGCCGTTGCGTAAACCATAAATAGCCCAAAAGGGCATTTTATATTTATTCTTTCTGAACCAACACCCTTCCAAAGCATTTTTTACCATTAGTATATGGGAAGTATTGTGTCTCTTGAATAATTTTATAGCCTTTTTCCAATAATCCATTTAATATAGGACGAGCTGATACGGCAAAAGGTTTTTTATAATCACTCGGTATATAACAATTATCAACTATCAACTTTTTAGAATCGTCATATTTTTTATATTTTTCCGGTATGTCTTTTAACGGGACTATTTTTAAATGTTTATATTTTGGTCTATTTTTTATAGGAAAATTTGTATACCAGTGCCCTGCCGCTTCTACAAGTTCCCTCTTTGGATTTAAGAAATAATCTATTCTGTTATATCCAGCCCATACCTTATTATCTTTAAAATATGGGATAAATGCCGGTGTTATTGGATTTGTTATATTTGAAATGATTAAAAACTTCTTTCCGCTTCCAATAGTAACTTTCCAATAATCAGAAGCCTTTGAAAACGGCGGGTTCGTGCATACTATGTCCGTTTCTTCTTTAAGAATTTTCAATGACAGCGGATGGTCAAAACTTCCTGTATAACCTTCGGGATATTCTTTGAATTCCTTAAAACCTGTTTTTGTAAATATATAACCCTTTGCTCCTTGATTAAATAAATCAACAGGACCGCTATAATGGGTGCATATTAATTTTTTTAATCCAAGATATTGGAAGTGATGTATAAAATATAAAGTAAACGCGGACGTGCGCCTATCATCGTCGTCAACAGGGTCATCACAGTTACAAAACACGGTTTTATTTTTCCAAATGCTTTTATTATACATTGACAGCTCTTTTTCAACATCTTCGTATCGGGTATAAAACTCGTCATTATTTACTTTTTGCGCCTTTTGCAGTACGTCTTTTTGTGATAGCCCTCTTTCTTCAAGAGACAGCGTCTCAAGAGACGGGGTTGTTTTTTTTACAATTTTTGTTATCTGTTTTTTTTCATCAGTTTTAGTAAACGTCTCTTTTACAAACAACTTATGGGATTTAATGAATTTGACATATTCCTTAAATAAAGCGGAATTGTAAAAATATATCTCTTTGCTTTTTTCTTCCCGAAGCATAATAAATTTTTCTTTTACATCATTTTCCACCTTTGCCATATCCTTCACTTCGCAAGTGAACAGATACTTGGAGACGTTTACTTTTGATTTGCCGGTTGTACTATTATATTCTTTCAAACGCCTTTTAAGGTCGTTAGTTTTGCCTATTTTACACCTTGTTTCTTCCGTAGCGGCCTGAACTATGTAAATGTACTGCTTTTCCATAGCAATAGAATACCTAATTACAGGAAAATGTCAAGATAGGTGTAAAAGGCAGAGTAACCGCCTGCGAACTGCGTACCTTTGGTACGATGGTTCGACGGTGGTTATTTTAACATAAAATTTATCTTATGGTAATACTCCCCAAAAATTTTCTGGTGTATAAGTTGTACGATTTTTATATACAGGGAACCTCTAAAAACCTCGGTTAGGTTTTTAGAGGTTCCATGAAGAAAATCGCTAAATCATTACAACATAAAGATTTATTGTAATGCGATTTTCTTCATAGGTTATGAAAACATCTAAAAACTGAAGTTTTTAGATGTTCCCTACATAAAATTTTGTTGAGTTATTCCAATGTTTTATTTATCCTTTATATTTCCAAACCCATTTGGCTTTAATGTCGCATAACGTTCCGGCGGTAAACGACGTTTGGGGCAGGTAATAGGGCGTTGCGTAGCAACGACCCCTGCCCCAAATGTGGCGGAACAAAAGCGTGCAGAGGCTGAAAGCCCGAACACGGTTTTGCGTAGCCTAGCCCCGAAGGGGCGTACTTTTACCGACCTGTTATGCGAAGCACCACCACACCCTGCCTTATCTGACTACGCCGATTTATTACACATTTTATTATACTATTCTTTCTGAACCAATACCCTTCTAAATTTGTCTTTGTTTTTTATTTTTGGAACATAGCAATCAATAATTTTATATCCTTTTTCTAATAAACCATTAAATAAAGGATGATTTGATACTGCAAAAGGTTTTTTATAATCACTTGGAATATAACAATTATCAACCTGCAAATATCCGCTATCGTCATATTTTATATATTTTTCAGGTATTTCTTTTAACGGAACAATTTTTAAATGTTTGTATCTAGGTCTGTTTTTTATTTTTATATTGGTATACCAGAAACAAGGGTTGCTTACAATTTCTTTTTTGGGATTTAAAAACCAATCTACTCTATTATATCCTCCCCATGCTTTTTTTTCCTTAAAATATGACATATATGCCATTGTTACATAATTAGTTTGTGCCGATATTATTAAAAAACGTTTTCCACTTTTAATAATAAGTTCCCAATAATCTATAGCTTTTGAAAATGGCGGATTTGTGCAAACTATATCCGCTTCTTCTTTTAATATTTTTATTGATAGTGGGTGATCAAAACTCCCATTATAATCTTCCGGGAATTCTTTTTTACCAAATTCTTTATAACCTGTTTTTGTAAATATATACCCTTTAGCACCTTGATTAAATAAATCAACCGTACCGCTGTAATGCGTACAAATAAGTTTTTTTAATCCAAGTTCTCTGAAATTTTGTATAAAATAAATTGAAAAAGCAGACGTGTTTTTTTCACTGTCATCAACTGCATCATCGCAATTACAAAATACGGTTTTATTATTCCAAATATTTTTATTATACTTTGATAATTCTTTTTCTACATCCTCTAATCTCGTATAAAATTCATCATTATTTATTTTTTGTGCTTTTTGAAGTAATTCCTTTCTTGTAACCCCTCTTTCTTCAAGAGACGGTGTTGTTCTTTTTACTATTTTTACAATTTGTTTTTTATCTTCTGTTTTAAGATATGTTTCTTTTATAAATAACGGATGAGATTTAATAAATTTGACATATTGATTAAACCAATGTGTATTAAAAAAATATATTTCTTTACTTTTTTCTTCACGTAAGGTAATGAATTCGTATTTTAAATCATTCTCCACAGTTGCCATATCTTTTACTTCGCATGTTAATAAATACTGGTAAATGTTTTCTTTTGATTTTCCAGTCATGCTATTATATTCTTTTAACCGCCGATTAAGGTCGTTTGTCTTACCAATTTTACATTTTGAGGGTTCTAGCAATGCTTGAACGATGTAAATATACTGTTTTTCCTTGCTTTTAGCCAAAATTAAGCCCCTTTTACCACTAAACTAATACATTTATATTTATATCATATTCTAAAATGTGATACAAGTATCTATTTTCGCCTTTTCTTATTGAAAATATGTATTCTGGAGACAATAAACCCCTTATTATTTTACATTAAATTTAATATCGCTGGTTATGTTTTGCTCTTATATATCTTTATGGTGGTGTTTCGCATAACATACGTTATATGACATACACCCTAAAATTGGTTGGAATAATAATGAAATGAATAATATATTGGGAAAAGGCTTGAATAAATGTTATTAATTTCATTAGTGTCCAAAATAAAACAAAAAAAGATTGAAAAAGCGCGGCTCCCCATATAGAATGAATTGTCAACCACAACGAATTCGTTGCTATATAAGGAGTTAGCGCATGAACAAGCATAACACGATA
>NZ_BDHF01000057.1:0-12324 GCF_054786115.1 Treponema sp. R80B11-R83G3
TTCAGCGATTCATTTGGCGTTGACTTCAAATACTCGCCTGAAACCGTAAGGCTATATCTTGAACGGCTTGCCGATGAGGACAGGCTCGGAATTATCAGGCAATTGCGCGGGACAACGCTCACTCTGATTGAAGAAGCGGAACTGACAGGAATCTGCGTTGGCAAGAAAACGTACATTCCCGTAGATGTCGACAGTTCCCCGATGGACAACTCAAAAACGAAAAAGGAAGGGGTGGGGTTCACGTATAAAAAGTTTGAGGGATACCATCCGATGTTTGCCTACATTGGGAAAGAAGGGTACATGATAGACAATGAACTGCGCCCGGGTTCCCAACACTGCCAGGAGGGAACGCCTGAGTTTTTAAGGCTGCTATTAGAAAGGCTGCCGGACAAGATAAGCGGGCTGCCGCTGTTATTTCGTTTAGACAGCGGAAATGACAGTGTAGATACCATAAAAGCGCTGTTTAGCGACACACCGGCAAAAAACCGTTTTATGATACTGAAACGAAACATCCGAAGAGAAAGCGTCGAAGGCTGGCTTGAGTACGCGCAAGCGCAGGGCAACGGGGAACAAGCGAGAGAGGGCAAGACCGTTTGGAAAGGGCGCGCGTATGACATTCGCCCGGAGGGATGTAATAACATCCATTGCGTATATGAGATAACCGAACGAACTATAGATAAAAACGGGAATCCGCTGCTTATTCATGACATAGAGGTAAATACCTGGTGGACCAATCTGCCGTATAAAGCGGAAACCGTTATAGAACTATATCACGATCATGGGACCAGCGAGCAGTATCACAGCGAGCTGAAACACGACATGGATATTGAACGGCTGCCGTCGGGGAAATTCAATGCGAACGAACTGTATTTGATGATAGCGATGAACGCGTTTAATGTATTGCGGTTCATAGGGCAAAGTGCGAAGAAAATAAAAACAGCGTTGCCGGTTAAAAGTCGGAGCCAGAGGATGCGGCTTGGCAAGGTAATACAGAATATTATTGGTATTGCCATAAAATATGTCAGACACGCCGGAAAGAAAATCATAAAAATCTGGGAAGATAATCCTTGGCATCATTTATATTTTCAACTTGATGCCGCCTTTCAATGCTTGTAATTCTCTAATCCGTTAAAATATAGAGAATTTTCATACGGATTCAGGATATTCATAAGCAGAGATAAACTGTTTCATATATTTTTCTGCACCTGGTTCTTCTTGTAGGAATTTGTCTCTTTCCTCTTTTGAAAATAATAATTCACCACCATCAGCGGGCATATTACCAAAATTCATATTTGGTACATTACATATAGGTTTTGTACGACTTTTTATAAATATATCTTCTCCCTCAACAAGGTATGAATTTATTTGTTTTACGGTTGTTTCTACTGGTTCACTGGTTACAGTTGCGTAATGATAAATATTTTTTAAGTTTCTGTCAAAAAGAGAAAAACCTACTATTACGCAAAATACTGCTGCTTTACCTTTAGCCTCATTGTACCATTTAAAGGTTTGATGAGCAAAGTTGATTTTAATGTTATATTTGTTAATCAATTCAGGCCATAAAATTGGCACTTGTAAACCTTGACAAATACTATTTGTTGAAACAAAAGCACATTCGATTTTAGTGTCCTGTATATATTCGGCGGCTTTTCTATACCAACAGGTAACGTAATCAAGTTCACCGAAATTTTTCATATTATTAAATATTTTTTTCACTTCCTCTTTTTGATGTTCTTTCATTATACGAGAACCTAAAAACGGCGGATTTCCTAAAATGTAGGATAGTTCATCTTTAGGTACAACAGTTTCCCAATCTGTTGATAACGCATTACCAATTACTATTGTTGGCGAAGCTGTTAATGGAATACGAGGGTTATATTTTCCAAACCTTTCCGACACTTTATTGTTCATCAGATGATCCATGAGCCATAATGCGGTTTGGGCGATACGGGCGGGGAATTCCTCTATTTCTATCCCGAAAAACTGGTCTACATTTACCCTTACCATGAGTTCAATGTCAAAAACTTGTTGAGTTTGTAAATATTCATATAACACCTCTATTTCAAGTAACCGAAGTTCACGATAACTGACAACAAGGAAATTACCGCAACCGCAAGCAGGATCAAAGAATTTTAATTGACGAAGTTTGGTATGAAATTCCAAAAGTCTATGTTCTTGAATGGATGATTTTAATTTCCTTATTTTTTCAAATTCTTCCCATAGACTGTCAAGAAAAAGCGGTTTTATTATTTTTAATATATTAGTTTCGCTTGTGTAATGTTCGCCTAATTCACGGCGGCTTTCTTTATCTTTTACGCTTTGAAACATAGCGCCGAAAATTTCGGGCTTTATCTTTGACCAATCAAGTGTACAGCATTTTAGTAATGTCTTTCGCATTGACGAATTAAAGGCTGCGGTTTCCAGTCTTTCTTCAAAAAGACCGCCATTTACATAAGGAAATTTATCTAATGTTTCATCAATGTTTTTTAAGCGATTATCTTCATGTTTATTTAGAATATCAAATATCTGTCCTAGATGAATGGCTAAATCACTTCCGTCTTCATTTGTTCTTTCTTTTATGTATCTATAAAATAATTTTTTTTCTTTAAAAATACCAGAGTCATCGGCAAATAAGCAGAAAAGCAGGCGGACAAGGTACATTTCAAGTTGATGTCCTGTATACTGGCTTTCTTTGAGAGCGTCGTGTAGTTCGCCCATATGTTCGGCGGCTTCAATATCAACGGGGCTTACCGCCTGAAACTTTACGTCTTTATACCCCGCAAGATAACCAAATAATTCTACTTTATCAGGCAATTCAGCCAAAGAAAAATGTTCAACTTCATTATCCTTTTCAAGGTTATAGTAATCAAAATTACAAAAATCAGAGATAAGTATTCCTTCGGGTAGTTCGGCAGGGGGCAGATTAACAGCATATTCTTTTGCCTGTTGATAGGCTTTTAACATATCCTTTCCGGGGGTTTTCATTTCTATCATAAAACGGCCTTTCCAGAAAAGGTCGATATAACCCCTGCGGCCCCCTGTAGTATTGCCGAATAAATCATCTTGTCCACCTATTATTACTCTATGTTCAAAGTTGGCGACTTGCCTTCTTGAAACACCGAAAATGTTAAGAAAGTCAGTTTGAAAATCCTGCGCATCCGCCTCTTCTCTTGCTTTTGGGGCTTTGTCTTTCCATTCGTTTACAAAGTTAGAGGCTCTTAATCTGATTTCGTTCCAAGATAGGGGCATAATAAGGTATTATAGCCTATTTTGAATAATTGTGGTATACGGGCAGTAGAAAGTACCATATTTTTTACTTTATTACGGTTCCGGCAAAAATTCATCTATTGGAGCGTTTTTCGACCAGTCTATATCCTTAAAATAATCGATATAGTACCAACAATCGTCTTCTTCTTTAATTTCATGTAATGGTTTTTCGAATTTTCCATAGTCCTTAATTAAGCCATTTTCGATTTCTTCAAATGTCAAATCATCACATTCCTGGGCATATTTGGATGATTCCGACATATTATCGGGAAGGTATATTGCCCTGTTTCCTCCAAAGCCTGTAATAATCTGGTAAAAATATTTTCTCCACTCGTCTCTATGAAGTTTTTCAATCCAGTGAAACCAATAATTATATCTGTATGGAGGATCCCAAAAGTAAATTTTATGTTCGTCAAATTCAAGTTCCAACTTATGAGGACCATAAAACGCAATATATTTATCCTCCGTCCAGCGGTAATCTTCTTCCTCTAATTTTATTATACAAAATCATGTACAAAATGACAGCCTGGCTGTATTTGTATTTTTATACTTCTTTATGTTTTGTTGAATCCTTTAGACTTATTATTTCAAGTCTTTTATTTCCATCTCCCCTATCTCTAATAATAAAAATCACTGCGTTTTTTATATCTTTTTTACTTTTGGACGAATAACTTAATTTGAAATTATTGAATTCTAATGGGCGTGTTATTTCATTATTTGTTTTACTGCTCAATATATCTTTTAATAAATTATCATCACAATATTCTGATAATAGCAAATTAGTTGAAATTATTGGAAATGCTAGTTTCATATCGTCACCTATTGGTGAATTTAGAATACCATATAATTCAAGATACAATTCATTTCTATTGTTACCTAGTTTATCAACCAATATAGAACAATAAGGTTTTTCTTCATTACTGTTTTCATCAATTTGCAAAGGACAAAGATGTAATAATAATAAAATGCAAAATATAATTTTATTACTCATTTTTTTGAATTCATTTTCATTAAATGATATGTCATTATTCTTTAAGGTTTTAATAATATCGTCAATAATAATGTTTTGATCTAATATTTCTTTCTGAATGCCAATTTGTTTTAAACTATAAACAATAACATTGTGCAGTTTGGGAAAAGCATTATTCATAAAAAAAACAGCATTTGTTTTTTCATCTTCAATAATATGTTTTTTTATTTCTTTTTTTATTTTATGTAGAGTAAGGTTGAATTTTCTTTCCAATTCCATTCTGTCAATTTTATTTAATTTATTATAAATAATATCTAAAATATATTTTGGGAATGGTTTATATAAATCAAACTTTTTATTGTTTATTTGATATTCCCAAATAAATTTTACTTCCTGACTATAGGAAATTATATAATCTACAAACTTTCCTTGTTTTCTCCCTTCTTTATGATGCGCTATAAAATGGGCTAATTCTCTAAATATAGAATTATTATCAGAATATTCTCTCAATTCTATAAGCAATTCTCGAATGTTTAAATCATTAAAATCTCCAGAAATTATCATATTAGTAAGTCTGGTTATTACACTTTTACTGTATCCTTCGGGTAAGTTTTTCATGTAATTATTTTATTATTGATCATTTTTCATTTAATAACGCCTTCTTCTGCAATTCCAAATACGCCGTTTGCGCTGTAGACATATTGACAAGCCTCTGCTTGAGTAATGATTTTTCTATAGGGTCTAATCCGGGAGTTTTAAGTATATTTTGTATACGGGCTTTGTGTCCGCTACAGGCAATGTGGAAGGAGTCCTTCGGAAAGCCTTTTACACGGTATTTTGGATCGTGGGGGTGGGTTTGTTCTGCACCTTGATAAAGAATACTATCCTCAACTGTTTTAAGGGCAAGAAAAGCGTCATCGAAAAAACGGATGGCTCTGGTTAAGCTGCTTATGCTTTCTTTGTCTGATTTGTCGCAAAATTCAAGTTCCTGAGTTAGGAAGGTATACTCGGCTAGGATAATGGTTTGGGGGGCAGCGGTCGTTTGAGCTTCTTGAAATGCGGACAGGGCTTGGGCTATGCCTTTCTCGTAAGAAAAACGTCCTTCTTCAGCCTTTCCTCTTGTGGCAAAACCTTTGCGACCAAAATCAATACTTATAGCCGCATCGGATATATTAAGAGTTAAGCCAATCTGGTCCAAATTCAGCCTCTACTTCCGATAAATCCCAACCTCCAATTCTTATTATATCCGCCCCTACTTTTTCTTTGAGTACCTTTGCTAAATAAGGGGGAATGGGCAGTTTTTTCATTAGGTTTCTATGCCCTTCCTTATCTCCGGCTTCCCATAATAAACAGGCTTTGTTCGATATGGCTAGTTTTTCATCTAAAGTCATTGTTTGCGCTTGCGGCATATTCGTCTCCTTCGGAGTCGTTTCTCCTTATTCTTATTTTACTTGCTTTTGAAAGGATAAGGCAAGGGGAAAATTGCACGTTTTACCTAATTACTTTCTATCACACGGCTATTATCCTGTACCCAATAATTTGAAAACTAAAGTGTTTTCAAAAAAATTAAACCTATGCGGAGGCTCTTATGAGAGAAGAAATCGGGGACGAGAGTGTTTTTTTGCGGGTTAGCGAATTCAAAAAAGGCTTAATTCAGTTTACGGATAGCACTAACGCAATGCGGCTTGTTAAAGAAAATGGGCGGGATATCCGGTATAACGCCGCATGGAAGAAGTGGGTAGTGTGGAACGGCAAGTATTGGGAAATGGACGAGGGCGGTTGTATGATTCACGAGAAAGGTCTTGAAATGGTTCGTAATATTTATGACGAACTTTTAAAGACTGCCGATTATAGGGAGCGTATCGACATTGAAAAAGCGGCGATGATGAGCGAGAGCGTAAGAAGGCGAAAGGCTTTTGTCGAGGCGGCGACTTGGATTTCGGCTTTGAGAATTAGAACCGATGAGTTGGACGTTAATCCGTGGCTTTTGAATGTTAAGAACGGTACGATTGATATTTTAAGCGGCGAATTTAGGGAGCATAGGCAAGAGGACTTAATTACAAAGATAGCCAATGTGGAATATGACCCGAAAGCGGATTGTCCAAAATGGAAACAATTTGTCAGGGAGGTTATGGATTATAAAACTGATTTGATTAAGTTTGTCCAAACTGCCGTGGGGTGGTCTATGTCGGGAGATATTTCTGAACAAACGATGTTTATTTTGTATGGTACTGGCGCAAATGGCAAGTCTACTTTTCTAAATACTATTATGTATTTGTTAGGTGATTATTCCATTGCTACGCCTACGGAAACTTTTATGAAAAAATCAGGTGATAATTATTCTAATGATGTGGCTCGTCTGCGTGGTACTCGATTTGTTTCAACTACGGAAGTTGAGCAAGGGAGGCGGCTTTCTGAACCTTTGATTAAAAAGATAACCGGAAATGATGAAATGACGGCTCGTTTTTTGTATGGGGAGTTTTTTAATTTTGCGCCTACTTTCAAGATTTTCATGGCGACTAACCATAAGCCTGTGATTAAAGGTACTGATCATGGTATATGGCGAAGGATTAAACTAATTCCGTTCACTACCAGAATTCCTGAAGATAAACAGGATAAATTTCTTGAAATGAAATTAAGGGAAGAAGCAAGCGGTATTCTTAACTGGCTTTTGGAAGGGGCTGCGAATTGGAATAAGAATAAGTTGAAAGCGCCAAAGGCTGTGCTGTTTGCAACAGACGAGTATCGTGGAGAAATGGATGTTATTGGAAATTTTATTAGGGAAAGATGTACTCAGGAAAAAGAAAATATTATTTCTATTAAAAAGTTATATAAGGCATACTCTGATTGGTGCGAAGAAAAAAATGAACACCCTGTAAGCGAAAGATTTTTTACCCTGCGGCTTAAAGAGAATGGTTTCCAACAGGGAAGGACTGCAACAGAACGGTTTTGGACAGGTATAGGATTGATAAACTAAAAAATTAGCTACAGGATTTTGTAGGAGACATGAAGATAATTCTCTGGTTTTAATACTCATTTAAACCTTACGGGTGCGGGAAAAATATTTATAAATAGGGACGCTGTTATTTGTTTGTAACATTGTTTTTAAGTACCTCGCTATGACCGCGGCGCGGACGGCGGGATAAATCCCGCCTCATTTATTCATCTTGTTAAGCTGTTCGGCGCCGGAACGTTTGGATTTTGTTCATCTACAGCCTGCGGCTGCGATTGTTGGTTCCCCCGTGCGCCCCTTTAATTGGGTAAACAAACAGGCGATAAATCAACGTTTTTTGACAGAAAAAGAATTTTCTAATAACAAAAAATGGCAATTTTGGGGACGCACGCTCCCCCCGATGAAAAAAAACCGCTTGGAATTGTCAAGTATGACAAGTAAATACTGGTGTTGTCATGGGTTTTTCTTTTTTCTTCCATAGTACTTTAATCATTTATTTTATGACATATAATAATTAAAAAAAAGAAAAAGTAATAATATTAGTATATATAGGGAACTTTCCGAATTTGTGAATTTGTCTTGTCAACTGTCAAGAGGGAGTACAACTCTTACGCTTCTTTATTTATCAATCGAGAGTGGACTGTTTCGACCATTGCCCCCTGCGGAAAAACCGCCTTTTTAAAAGTTTTAACTTTCAATAATTCCTTATGGCGGTTTTTTTGCTAGGGGGTTACAGCGATTTTATTTATCAAGGTGGAAATTCAATAGGGAGTAAAACTCTCACACTTTTATTATCAAGAGCGATTTGTTTCGACCATTGCCCCCTGCGGAAAAACCGCCTTTTTAAAAGTTTTTAATTATCAATAATTCCTTATGGCGGTTTTTTCGTTTGGGGGTTACAGCGATTTTATGTTTTAAGTACGGTTTTGGGAAGGGTGTTTTATCTACGAGCCGTGTGGCGTACTACTCTTCGCTTGTTGTTACACGAAATGCCGGGCGGGCAAACTACGCATTTCTGCGGCGGAACGTAGGGTTTTGGTATATTCGAAAAATGCCAACAGGCAAGGCGGCAGAATGGCGCGTTATGTACCGAAGGGGATAGTTGGGGCTTAAACAGGGAGTAAATATAGCAACTGAAAATAAATGTACTGCAAGCGGTGATGTTTTTATTTTGCGTTAGCCCAACTATACATAACGTCACATTCTGTTGCCTTGCCCAATTATCGCCCAATTGCATATAACCGTGCAGAGGTATACGACGTTTGACCACATAAGCCTTACAATAAATTTTTATTTAGAATAAAATTGCTTATGTGGGCAAATGTGGGTGAGGGCAATTTGGGAGTAATTTTTTATTTTGTTAATTTCTGCCCGAACCCCGAGCCGAAGGCGAAGCGTATACCGACGGTTATGTGCAGTTGGGCTTTAGCGGATAATGCTTACACTTACAATAATGCCAAAACCCGTAGTGTAGCCGCCGAATTACGCTGTGCCTGATGAGGTCGAGACGTGGGCGGGTGGACTACGACTTGCCCACACGGGTTTTATAATGCGTGTTATGCGGCATTTTGCGAAGGGCGGGTTGCCGGGGTTTTTTGTGCCTTTTATTTATTTTATTTTTGCCTATAATTTTAGACAAAAAAGTATGGCGTTTTATTTTGTTATTATGTTAAAACACGGTCGGCGGTACGCCGTTGTTTAATGCCCTTTTGGAATTATTTTAGAAAAAAAAGCGTGAGGATTAGCTTTTTTTTTCATGCCCATGCCCAACACGATGTTGGGCATGGGTGCGAAGTTTGCCTGTTTGGATTATGCCGTGTTTTCATTTTTATTAAATTTTACAGTTTGCCCTTGCCATACTTTTTTGTCCCTTTTTATCCATGTTTTTTGAATATCATATCGAATGTCCGCACAAAAAAGGGCGGTCTCTACCGAAAAAATTGCGGAGTGGAGCGCAGCGGAACGGAGCAATTTTATCCTTTAGGCTTTAAGGGGGTGGCGACTCTGGAGCGGGGATAATGTGGCGTATTTGAACTAATGCTATTGGGAGGGAATAAGTACTGAGGATGAATTTTTACTTTTCACAAATTTATGGGTTCGGGCGGTTGCCGTATTGCTCTTAGCCCGGTGTGCGCGTAGAGAGGGAAATATTTATTATGTTTGTTGTTCTGTAATTGGGAGCGCAACAAAAAGGGAAGGTGTTTTTTTGTTTGTTTTAATCTTATGGGCAGTTCAACACTACGAAGCCAATACTGAATTATTACCCCCCGCCCCGCGCGCGGGTGGGTGGGTCTAATCTCGCTTTGCTCTCGGACTGCGCTGCGATGGGTAGGGCGCGCGGGGCGGGGGGTATTGGCGAATGATATTAACAAATCGGGTGTTCTTCCTTTCGTTTTAAATTAGGGCGCAGCCCTGCCGCCGCAGGCGGTCCCCTTTTTGGGGAAAACTTGCTAAGCGTTATGCGACATTCAAGAAAAAAGCAAAAAACGGCATTGGAAGGGGTTTTATTGGGTGTAAAGGGTAAATGTGATACGGTAATGGGGATTAACGCTGCTTTGTGGGCTTTTATGGGAGTTATAAAGGGTATTCTGAATGGGGTCTGCGGTAATAATTATTCAGGTTTGTTAAATGCGGTAATGTAAAATGCGCTTATGTTACACCAGATATGACATCATATTTGTTGAATAACGGAGGGTAATTATGAGTAATTAAAAATAATTATGAGGAAAGCAGTTGACGTAATTCGTTATCTGATATAGACTTATGAGTAATAAAGCGTACTTGTGAGTAAGCGTTAGAAAACTGTAACACTGTACCTAACAGCGTTACCAGCATTGGGAGTCAGGCTTTTCAAAATTGCACCAATCTTACCAGCATAACTTTCGCGCCAACCAGCAAAGTTGACAGCATTGGGTTTCAGGCTTTTGCCTATTGCTCCAGCCTTGCCAGCATAACCATTCCCAACAGCGTTACCAGCATTGGGGAGAGTTATAACCCCAATATCTTTCAAGCTTGTACCAGCCTTACCGCAATAACGGTCGAGGTTGGTAATACAACATACATCTCAGAGGACGGCGTGTTGTACAACAAAAATAAAACTACGTTAGTTTCGTATCCGGCAGGAAAAGCAGGAACCGCGTTTGCCATACCCGGCAGCGTTACCAGCATCGGGGGTTACGCTTTTTACAGCTGCACCGGACTTAACAGCATAACTATACCAAACAGCGTTGCCAGCATCGGGAGTTACGCTTTTTACTACTGCGCCAGCCTTACCAACGTCACAATGCCTGTCAATGTCGGTTTTACCACCATTAAGGAATACACTTTTGGCTCTTGCTCCAGCCTTGCCGACATAACTATACCTAACAGCGTTACCAGCATTGAAGAGTACGCTTTTTACAACTGCACCGACCTTACTAGCGTTACCGTACCAAACAACGTTGAAAGAATTGGGAAAAATGCGTTTAGTGGCTGCATCGGACTGACAAGTATCACCATACCGTTTGTCGGCGAAAGCAGGACGGCTACATATGATAACGCCTTGTTCGGGTACATATTCGGCACGTCAGGACTTCAAGGCGTGACAGAAACAGTACAAATCTCTTCTTCTGGTAGTTTAGTCGCCAGATACTATATCCCGACAAAGTTACAAACCGTAACAATTACAGACGCGATATCGTTAAACTACGGCGCGTTCTACAACTGCTCTAACCTTACCAGTATAACCATATCTGCCAACAATGTTACCAGCATTGGTAACAGAGCTTTTTACGGTTGCTCCAAACTTGTCAGCATAACCATACCATTTGTGGGCAATACGTTGGACGGCGGAACCTCATATACCTATTTTGGCTATATATTCGGCGCGACCAGTACCTCCGCTAATCCTATTGATGTGCCGACGTCGCTTAGAACCGTCATTATAACCGGCGGCACAAGTATCGCTGGCTTTGCTTTTACCGGATGCACCAGCATTGTAAACGTAACCATACCCGCCGGCGTTACCAGCATTGGGGATAGCATTTTTAACGGTTGCACCGGACTTACCAGCGTAACATTTGAAGGGCAGATTCCTTCGAGCGGGGTTAATGCTAGCGCTTTCAGCATCAACGGCGACTTGCGGGCAAAGTTTTACGCAACGGATCCAGTCAACGGTACGCCGGGTACGTACATAAGGTCGGGGACAGCCGGAACATCAGCGGTGTGGACGATACAGTAGCGATGGGGAAAGTGGTTAGTGGATAGTGGGTAGAGAGCGAGGTTTGCAAGCGAAGCGTGGGAGTATCAGGCGCGGCTTACGAACAATGATGCTAAATACTATCCACTAAATACTAATCGCTAAAAGCAATCAGGAGGCGTGTTTTAATTCTATGTTGAGTTTGAAGCCTAAATTATTAAGTGTTTTTACCACTGTTCCAAAAGCGGGATTACTGCCGGGAGCAAGGGATTTATACAAACCTTCGCGCGATACCCCCAACTCGTTGGCAACCTGTGCCATACCTTTTGATCTGGCAAGAGCATTGAGGACGCTCAATAGAAAATCTATATCATTTTCCTCAAGGGCAACCGCAAGATGGGCGATTATATCTTCTTTTGTTTCCATGAATTCCGCCATGTCCCATTTACTCGTTTTCATCGTCTTCTTCCTCCTCTTCACGGGCAAGCCTGTCTATCCGTCTGTCTATATGGGCTTTAGCAATAACATCTTTGAGTTTTTTCATCCACTTTCTAAAAACACTCGTTTTGCGTATAGGCATTATTTATTTGTAATATATAGATTACATCTTGTCAAGATTAAAAGAGGTAAATATTGCATAAAACCCAAAAATTATCAATATAGGAGTGATCAATGAAAATTTTTCTACTTTGCTTTTTACTGGCAGCCCTACCAAGTTTTCTTTCCGCACAAACCGCCGAAAGAATCGAGCGGCTGTTGGAGCAGAAACAGGTGAGCTATCGGGACGCCGCTCTGCTTGTGTTGGAAGCGGCGGGACAGTTGGACAACGCAAAACAAACAAGCGCCGATGACGCTTTCAGTTTGGCTGTCGAGCGAGGGGGGCTACCCAAGGACACGGCTTCAGGCGATTCGGCACGGCTCGATAACGTATCCCTGCTGTTAATGCGTTCTTTCAAC
>NZ_BDHF01000058.1:0-8948 GCF_054786115.1 Treponema sp. R80B11-R83G3
ATATATTAGTAGTTCATAGAGGGAGGGTATTCTTGAAAAAAATCTTCTGTATTTTAATTGCGTTTAGTTTGCTGTTGTTTGCGCAATGTGGCAGTAAGGCCTCCGCAAAATCCGCCGCATGGAAAACGCCTGAGGAACTTCTGTCGTTAATGACATTGGAGGAAAAAGTGGGGCAGATGACTCAGGCTGAGAGGGGCGATGTGCGTATGGGAGATATTACCGAATACGCGCTAGGTTCGATTTTAAGCGGCGGCGGTTCAACGCCGATGCAGAATACTCCGCAAGGCTGGGTCAATATGATTGACGGCTTTACTCAAGAATCACTAAAGACGCGGCTGGGAATTCCTGTCATATATGGGCTTGACGCGGTACATGGACATAGCAATGTTTTGAACGCTACGATACTGCCGCATAATGTGGGGCTTGGCTCAATTGCGGCTGGCGATTTGGAGAAGGGCGCGAAAGCCGCGTATACGGTGGGACGCATAACCGCGCAAGAAATGCGGGCTGCCGGCGCGCACTGGACTTTTGCGCCCGTGCTTGGCGTCGCGGAAGATGTGCGTTGGGGGCGTTCTTATGAAAGTTTCAGCGAGAATGTGAATATTGTCGCTGTCATGGGCGCGAATGTCATTAAAGGTTTGCAGGATAACGGCGTAGCGGCGTGTATGAAACATTTTTTAGGCGAAGGTCAAACAATAGACGGGCGTAATCAGGGAAACGCGCTTCTGGATAGGGCAGGAATTGAACGCATCCTTCCACCGTACCGGGCTGCCATTGACGCGGGCGCAATCTCGCTTATGCCTTCGTTTTCCTCCGTGAACGGAGTTAAAATGCACGAAAGCAAAAACTTGCTGACCGATTTGTTAAAAGAAGAAATGGGTTTTGAAGGTTTTATCATTTCCGACTGGGCGGCTATCACTCAATTATCCGGCGGCAATTACAAGGCGCAGATAGCAAACGCGATTAACGCCGGCGTTGACATGGTGATGGCAACTAATGGAAGCGGCAGTTGGATAAATTTTATTAAATATTTAAAGGAACTGGTGAATGAAGGAACTGTTCCGATGGCGCGTATTGACGACGCGGTTCTGCGCATACTCCGGTTCAAGTGGCGTATCGGCTTGTTTGAAGAAACGCCGCTGACAAAAAAAGCCGGCGTAATCGGCACTGACGCGAACCGGGTTGCGGCGCGGGCGCTTGTCGCGCAGTCGCTTGTGCTGTTACAAAATAGGAATAATGTTATCGCAAAACTGCCGTCATATAAAAATATTCTGGTAGCGGGACAAGGCGCGAATGACATCGGTATGCAATGCGGCGGTTGGACGATAACCTGGCAGGGAAGCCACGGTAATATCACCAAAGGCACGACGATTCTGGAAGGCATACGGGATGCGGCAAAAGGCAAGGCCGTAACCTACGCCGAAAACGGCAAAGCTGAAGGAACCTTTGACGCGGTGATTGCCGTAATCGGAGAGGATCCTTATGCGGAAACGGAGGGCGACCGTATGCAGATTGATATTCGCCAAAGGGATATGGATATGCTGCGGGAAATTTACGGTTATAATTGTCCGATTATCGTTATCATGTTATCAGGCCGTCCCATGACCATAGGCGATGAATCTAAAAACTGGGACGCTTTTATAGCGGCATGGCTTCCCGGCAGCGAAGGCGGCGGAATCGCGGACGTGCTGTTTGGCGATAAAGATTTTACAGGACGGACTCCCTACACATGGCGTAAAAGTATAAAGGGAGAAATATTGTTTCCATTCGGGTTTGGATTGGAGTAATAAATTTATTCGAGAAGAGTTCACACGAAGATCACAAAGGAATTAGCAATGAAAAATGAGCAATTAGCAATGTTGTTGTTTGTGGGTACGGTCTTGGCAGGCCGCAATGCTTGCTAACTTCGCTCATTGCTAATTGTTAATTGCTCATTGTCCAATGGTTCCTCTTTGTGTTCTTTGTGTGAAGTCTTTCGAAAAAATTCAATTTCCAGTACGGTTAACTTACTATTTAAAAATAGTAATTTTATTCTTCCATGGAAATTTGAGCCTCCTTAATTTATTGGCTTTTAATAAATACCCGATGGCTTGATTGGCTTCTTCTTGCGACCAGCGGATTGTTTCGCTCTGCGCTAAAACGGCGGCTGCTTCGTGTTGCGTAAAACGTCTTTTGTTTTTGCGGAAAAAATTCAATATTGAAAATTCTTCCCTCAAGCCGCCGCCGGCTTCTTTTTCGCAAATGTCGCAGCAAAATTTTTCAGGCGCTTCTCCGCCTGAATCGTAATTAAGCATGGCAAGAAGTGAGTGCCTTCTGCAATACTCGGCATCTCTCGCGTAACTGAAAAGCGCCGAGAGCCTTTTGCGGTCCGCTTCGGTTTTTGCCCTTTTCATGGACATTTCGTCTTCCGGCCCCCACAAAAGAATCGCTTTTGATTGTTCCCCGTCGCGTCCTGCCCTGCCCGATTCCTGCAAATACGCTTCAACGGACGGGGCGCAGTCCCTGTGTATTACAGTGCGCACGTCAGCTTTATCAACGCCCATCCCAAACGCACACGTACTGCATAATACCGCTTCCGTATTTTTTAACAGCCATTTTTCCGTTTCGGTTTTTTCTTCCCTGCTTAGCCCGGCATGATAAAAACGAATTTCCCTATGCCAACCGTATCCCATTTCTTTAATTTCACCGCGAAGGTAATGCGCGAGTTTTTCAGTTCCCGGGCGCGATGAGCAGAATACAATCGCGGGGCGGCTGTTTTTAATTAATAAATCCCGAACCGCCAGATTGCGGTTAATGCAGCCTTTTGCGGTGTAATAAATATTCGGCCTGTCGGGGTTGCCTATAATTTGATTAACATCGCAATCGCCAAAAATGTATTTTTTAATTTTTTCAAGTACGGGGGCGCTTGCGGTGGCGGTAAAAGCGGTAACAAGCGGCGGATTAAGAGAGCTTAAAATAGAGCCGATTTCCAGGTAACTGGGACGGAAACTTTCTCCCCATTCGCTTACGCAGTGCGCCTCGTCAATTACAACGTGGACAACTTTTATTTTTTCCAGTTTTTCTTTTACCTGCGCCGTAAGCAAAACTTCCGGATTTGCGATTATAAACTTACTCTGCCCGCTTTCCAGTTTTTGCCAAATCTCATCGCGCTCTTCTTTGCTTTCCCCTCCCCTGATTGTTACCGGAGAAAAACCGCGCTCGCCTAACCGCCTCTGTTGATCTGCCATTAGCGATAAAATGGGATAGATGACTAAAGTTAACCCTTCTATCAACATTGCAGGCAATTGGAAACAGAGGGATTTTCCCGCCCCTGTCGGCAGAATGACTATCTGCTTTCCTGAAATTTCACGGTCGGTAAGTTGTGAAAGTGACGATAACGGCTCTTCTTCAGTCATGACGCTATTTTCGCTTTCTTCCGGCCATTTTACGGGAATCCCCGACGCTTGCGCGGCTTCCAGAATATTTGTCATTACAAGCCTTTGATACGGGAACAGATACGAAAGCCCAAACAGATTTTTAACCGCGCAGGTCAAAGGGTCTTCATTCTGTGAAACATTAGTTTCGTTGTTGTTTTCAGTCATAAAAACCTCCACCTATATATGGCGTGAAGTACTCAATTTGCTTGACTGAAAAAGAAATTTTTCGAAAAATTTTCACACTAAGAACGAAAAAGGGAGTAAGGAGCAGTGAGCAGTGAATAGTGAATAGTGAGCAGTGTTCTTGTTTGCTATCGACGCGTAAAGTACCACGCCACGCTAGCTAACAACAACTCCACTACTAATTGCTCACTGCTCACTGCTCATTTTTAAAGGTCAGGCTTCTTCTATGCCTAGTTCGTCGTTGGAGGCTGAATCTGCGCTTCCGGAAGAATCTGAGACGGGGGCGGCATCGTCTTTTTTCTTTTTTGGTGTTTTTACTTTTGGTTTTTTGGCAGGTCTTGGGCGGTGGTAAGGTTTAGCCGTGTAGGAGACTATAAAAAAGTAAATTACAATTGCCACGGTTACGGCAATCACTTGCCACGATATGATTACTTTTTTTACCAGTTCAACTATGGTCATTTTTATAATTATCGGAATAGGTGACAGTCACCTTTAAAAATAGGTGACAGTCACCCATAAAATCTGTACAATAAATACCATGAACTCAGCATTAGAAACATTAAAGACAAGGGGCTTTTTACAGCAATGTACCGACACTGAAGGCCTGTCAAAATTAATGGACGAAAGTCCCGTCACTTTTTACGAGGGCACTGACCCTACTGGGGGAAGTCTGCATATAGGCCACATGGTTCCCTATTTTGCGTTCCGTCATCTTAGAGCGGCAGGCCATAAGGGGATTGCCCTTCTTGGAGGCGGCACGGCAAGGATTGGAGACCCTTCTGGAAAGAGCGAGATGAGAAAAATGCTTGATTATGAGCAGTTGGATAAAAATACCGAATCTATCCGCGCACAGCTTGATCGTTTTGTCAGTTTTGACGGCAAGACCGCTTTTACGGCTAACAATAAAGACTGGCTTGCTAACCTTAACTATATCGACTTTTTACGCGACATAGGCAGGCATTTTTCCGTGAACAGAATGCTCAGTTTTGAAGCTTACAAAATGCGGATGGAAACCGGGCTTTCTTTTATCGAATTTAATTATCAGCTTTTGCAGAGTTATGATTTTCTGGAGTTGTACCGACGTTACGGCTGCCGTTTGCAAATTGGCGGTGATGATCAATGGGGGAATATTGTCGCGGGCGTTGAACTTATCCGCCGTGTTGAAGGCGCCGAAGTTTTCGGACTGACGTTTCCCCTTGTTACCACGGCGGACGGGAAAAAAATGGGCAAAACCGAAAAAGGTGCGATCTTCCTCGACCCTGCAATTACCACCCCTTACGATTTTTTCCAATACTGGCGCAATGTGCAGGATCAGGATATTTTTCGCTTCTTGCTTATGTTTACATTCCTGTCTGCCGATGAATGTCGCATACTGTGCGAACCGGGAAAAAATCCAAATGACGCAAAGGAACGGCTGGCATGGGAAGTTACGGCGTTAATTCACGGTAAAGATGAAGCCGACAAAGCTTTGTCAGGCGCTAAGGCGGCTTTTGGCAGTCAGGCTGGCGGCGATAAAACGGCAATGCCCCATTCTGAAATTACCCGATCAAAACTGGAAGCCGGTTACAATGTGGTAGACCTCTTCTGTGATACGGGGCTTGTTCCAAGCAAGAGCGAAGGCCGCCGACTTGTTCAACAGGGAGGGGCTTTTGTTTCAGGCAGCGATGGTGAGCTTTCGGCAATAAATGACCTGGCTGCTATTATTGGAATAGATAGGCTGAACAAGGAAGGAGAGTTGGTAATCAGAGCCGGTAAAAAACGGTATTTATTGGTGAAAACGAAGTAAAAAAGTACGACACATTTCATTACAAAAAGTTGCGAATTATTTTGACAAAATACTTAAATGTTACTATAATGTTATAAGCTTTTACAGAGAGGTATTTATGTTAAAATTTGAAGATTATGTTTCCAAACTTCCCGATATTCCGTATGATAACTTTGCCCAAATGCTTGATAATCATTCACGGCAGTTTGCCAATTTAGACTTTATCCGGTATCGCTCAGGCAAACAGAGGGAATTTACCCGCTGGTCATATTCCAAATTTGGCGATGAATGCAGAAGAATAGCTGCCGGTTTGCTTGCCGCCGGCCTTTCTAAAGGCGACCGTGTCGCGCTTTGGTCAGAAAACCGACCCGAATGGATGGCCGTCTGGATGGGGACTGTTATTACGGGTATTTGTATTGTGCCTATTGATTTTCTTTGTACTGAACAGGAGTGTCTTAACATAATAAAAATAACAAGAGCCAAAGTTTTCTTTTATTCGGGACATAAGAAAGCGTTTGCTTCTTCATTGCCATCTAACGGCGTTTCACTTACAGCGTCTGTCTGTATCAGCCCGGAAACGGAAGACGTTCCCGCAGGGTATAAAACGGAATATTATACATTTGGCGTTAATGCCGATGTAAAGTCCATACCTCCTGCGGACAGCATACTGCCTAATACTCCTTGTTCTATTGTGTTTACTTCAGGAACTACCGGTTTTGCAAAGGGCGTTACTCTTTCCCACAAAAATATTATCGCTAACGCAAGCGCGGCAATCCGTATGTTAGAGCCTACCAGCAAGGATGTATTTATGGATGTTCTGCCTCTTCATCATACATATCCTACTACATGCTCCTTTATTGCGCCATACTCTGTAGGTATACCAACTGTAATCGCCGAAAAAATAGTCGGCAAAGTTGTTGTAGATGATATAAGAGACGGGGAAGTTTCGTATCTTATTGCGGTTCCCCTTCTTTATGATAAAGTAATGGCTGCGATAAACTCAGGCTATCAGAAACTTTCCCCTATAATCCGCGGTCCTTTGAATGTTTTGCGAAAAATCGCCTTGGCAAAGGCAAAAAAAGGCAATTTTGAATGGGGTCGGAAAGTCTTTAAATTTTTCCGTAAAAAAGCGAATCTTCAATCAATTTTTATAATGGTTGCCGGCGGTGGAGCGTTAAGCCCAAAGACGGCGGATTTCTTTGATTCATTTGGTTTTAACATTGTTCATGGTTATGGCATGAGCGAGAACTCTCCCCTTATTTCCGTGAGTACTCCACATCACAAACGTAATGAATCGGTAGGGCTTCCCGTCAGTTACACGGAGGTAAAGATTGTCGATTCGGGACCGGATGGTATTGGCGAAATTGCGTGCAAATCGCCTTCTATAATGCTGGGTTATTTTGAAAACGAGGAAGCTACAAAAGAAGTTATAACAAAAGACGGCTGGCTTTTAACAGGCGACCTTGGCCGCATTGATGAAGACGGATTTATCCATATCAGCGGACGGAAGAAAAATCTTATTGTCGGTCCCGGCGGTAAAAATATATATCCCGAGGAAGTTGAAACTCATTTTTCTGCTTCGCGCACAATTGCTGAAGTGCTGATTGTAGGCAGAAAAACACCCGGCGGTGAAATTATTTATGGCGTAATGGTTCCCAATTATGAATTTATAAAGGAAGATTATCCCGGCAAGGAAAATGACGACAGCTTCATTCATAATTTGATTAAGAAAGAAGTTGATGATGTAAACCGCGCTCTGCCGGTTTTTAAAAAAATCAGTGATTTCTGTATTCGTAAAGAGCCGTTTGAAAAGAACGCCCAACAGAAAATCAGGCGCTTCCTGTATAAGAGTTATGAGAACCCGTCTGAAAGCTAAAGTTCAGACCGGTTAACTATTACTCTGCTGATTAAACCGTAGTTTACGGCCTCTGTTGCGTTCATCCAGTAATCTCGGTCAGTGTCTTTTTCAACCTGATTTGCGGAGTTGCCTGTTTCTTCTGCGATTAAGCGGTTTATTTTCGCCCGCAGTTTTTCAAGTTCTTTTGCGTGTATTTCAATGTCCGTTGCGACGCCTCTTATCCCCGAAAGCGGCTGGTGGATAAGGTAGTGGCTGTTTGGCAGTCCTACACGCCTGTCTCTTGGGGCGGCAAGTTGAATAATAGCCGCAGCGCTTGCGACAAGCCCCATGCCGATTGTCCAGACCTTTGGTTTTATAAAACGAATCATGTCAAAAATAGCGTAGCCTGCGTCAGCGTCTCCGCCGGGAGAGTCTATAAAAACCCGTATTGGGTCGTCGTTCATATCTTCCAAAAGCAAAAGTTGGCGGATGGTTTTTTCCGCCAGTTCTTTATTTATTTCACCGGAAAGTAAAACAGTCCGTGTTTTTAACATCCGCCCCGCAAGAGGATCTAAAACCGGTGGTTTTTCTTTTTCCTGAATATCATCATCGTCATCTTCGTCAATATATTGATTCATTAATTGCCTCCAATATAATAATACCGATTTTATTATTTAATGGCAATAATACGCTTAGTGTTTGTATATTCTGGGCACTCGTTTATTTATGTTACAGGTAATTTCATAGGGAATAGTCCCCGTAATTTTCGCCAGTGCAGCCGCGTCATTATCGGGGCTGCCAAAAATAACAGCTTCATCCCAGCGGTTAATTTTCGTCTTCTTCCCAAGATTCACACAACATTGATCCATGGTGATACGCCCGACAAGCGGATAAAGTTCGCCGCCAATAAGAACCTGCCATTTGTTGCTTGCAATGCGCGGAAGGCCGTCGGCATAACCAACGGAAAGAACGGCTATTAATGTGTCGGTTTCAGCCGTCCATGTTCTGCCGTAAGAAACGGATTCGCCCTTTTTTATTTTTTTGATTAATACGACCGTGCTTCTTAATTCCATTACTGGTTCGGCTGTTAATGATTTGAACCTGGTTAATTTTTTTAATTGATCCAGCGGCGCTTCATATTCTACCACGGACTTGTATCCGTAAAGCAGTATGCCCGGCCTTACCATATCAAACCACGCGTTTGGGTGCAAAATTACCGCTCCTGAATTTGCGGCATGGACAAGCCCCGGATCAATTCCGGCCGCCCGAATAGCCTTAACGGCTTTTTTAAAGCAGGCTATCTGTCGTTTGGTGTAATCGATGTCACTCCTGTTTGTTGAGTCGGAAACCGCCAAATGTGTGGCTGTTCCTGTCAAATTTAGCCACCTGAATTTGGCAATTTGACGGGCAAGATCGGGGGCTTCTTTCGCGGAGCAGCCTATTCTCCCCATTCCCGTATCGATTTTTAGATGAACAGACAGTTTTTTTTTTGCGGCTTTTGCGCAATCATTCAATGCGCAGGCAAATTCAGCGTCCGAAATAAAGGGAATAAGCCCCGCGCTGACAATTTTTCGTATTTCATCGGGATTTGGCTGGGAAAACAGCAGAATAGGGGCTTTTATCCCCCCTTTTCTAAGTTCTAATCCTTCCGATACTGAGGCTACTCCAAAGCAGGAAACTCCCGCTTCCAGAGCGGTTTTGGCAATTTTTACGGCTCCGTGACCGTAAGCGTCGGCCTTTACAGGTA
>NZ_BDHF01000059.1:0-9661 GCF_054786115.1 Treponema sp. R80B11-R83G3
CTATAGGGATATTAATATCTTATTCTATTTTTATATTAAAAGAAATAAAAGTAATCGATATTGATTCATTAATTTTTATTTTAAAACTGCCGGAAATACAAAAAGAAATTATTCAAAATATTACCATGTCATACATTATTTGTAGTATTTATTTTATTCTTCAATTTTTCCAGATGTTTAAAGAATGGAAAGGTAAGAAAATAATACATAGGGGAAGAGATATATATTAGAGTAAATCTAACGAAAAACCTTAATTTATCTTTTCCCGCGTAAAATCGCTTCTATCGTCCGCTAACTCCCAGCTTGTAAGAATTTGCGACTTGCCCTTGTCTACCGAGACAATCACATACGAGTAAAAAGGCAGAGCGTGATCTTTATCATAACCTGACGGCGCGGACGGATGGTCGGGATGGGAGTGATAAAAGCCGATAACGTCAAGTTTCATCGCTCTTGCTGCCTGTTCCGCTTTCATCATGTCTTCCGGCGTTATGAGAAAACGATGGTATTGTTCGCCGTCTTCACTGGCGTTGCTAATGGTTAGCGTACTCTTAACTGTTTTAACGCCCTCATTATCAACTTCACCGATTAAAACGCCGCAACATTCGTTAGGATAGGCAGTTTCGCCGTCTGCCCTAATATTTTTTTCCAGTTCAGGAGAAAGACGTAGCATTAAATATCTTTCCATAACGGCTGTGACATATAGCGATTGCCGTTATCGCATAGCATTGTAGCGACACGCGAACCTGCGGGCAGTGTTTTTGCTATTTCCATGGCGGCGAATACATTTGCCCCTGAACTTATGCCTACAAATATTCCTTCCTCTGCGGCAAGCCGCCTAGATGTTTTGTAAGCGTCTTCCGTTTTCACTTTGATATGCAAATCGGCAATGCTTTTGTCAAATATTTTCGGCGTTATGGTCGATTCCATGTGCTTCATTCCCTCAAGCCCGTGAAACGGCGAATCCGGCTGCATAAGAACGATTTGAATAGACGAATCAGTCTCTTTTAGCCGTCTGGAAACGCCCATAAAAGTTCCCGATGTGCCTGTTCCGGCGACAAAATGAGTAGGTTTGCATTGGTTATACAGTTCTACCCCAGTTGTTTCGTAATGCGCGCGCGGATTTTCAAAATTGTCGTACTGGTTGGGGAAGAAATACAAGTCAGGCTCTTTTTTGGCTAACTCCATTACAATGCGGTACGCGCCGTCAGAGCCTTCAAGCGGGTCTGTTTCTACAATTTCCGCGCCGTAAGCGCGCATAAGTTTTTTTCTTTCCTCGCTGGCATTTGACGGCATAAACAGTTTGACGCGGTAACCAAGCGCCGCGCCAAACATTGCATAAGCGATACCGGTATTGCCGCTTGTGGAGTCCAATAAAATTTTATTTTTTGTAAGCTGTCCCGAGTTAATGCCGTGCAGCATCATAGCTTTTGCGGCGCGGTCTTTAACGGAGCCGCTAGGGTTAAAATACTCCGCTTTGGCAAACAGGGAAACCCCGTTTGCAGTATTGAATATTTTTTTCAATTCAATAACAGGAGTATTGCCTACAAGGTCTAAAACATTCATAAGCTATTTATATCATAATTTTTAACGTTAAAATACTGCTACAACGCCGCCGCCGTAGTGACTGTCGATATAATCCTTTACCTTATTGCTGAGGAGAGCGTTTTTCAGGGCAATGATGCCGGGATCATTTTGCCTGCCTTTCTGCACTACAACGATATTAACATAAGGAGAATCCTCCCCTTCAATGATAAGGGAATCTTTCACGGGATTAAGTCCGGCTTCAAGCGCATAGTTGCCGTTAATGGTAGCCGCATCCACGTCTTGCAATGAACGGGGAAGTTGAGCGGCTTCAAGCTCCTGAAAACGGAAATTTTTTGGATTATCGGTAATGTCGCGGGGAGTGGCAGTCAGTTTAACACCGTTTTTAAGAGTTATAAGCCCTTTTGCCTGAAGCAAAAGCAGAGCGCGTCCTCCGTTGGACGGATCGTTGGGTATGGCAATCGTGGCACCGTTGGGCAAGTCTTTAATATTTTTGTACTTTGCCGAGTATAGCCCAAAAGGTTCTACATGCACTCCAAAAGCGGAAACCAGTTTTGATGACCATTCATCATTGGAATCCAAATACGGAATGTGTTGAAAAAAGTTAGCGTCAAGGTCGCCCGCAATTACTGCCACATTGGGCTGTACATAGTCGGTGAATTCCACTACTTTAAGGGTGACTCCTTTCGCCGCAAGATCATCTTTGATCAAATTAAGCAATTCCGCGTGAGGAACCGGCGTGGCTCCTACAGAAATAGTTAATCCTGCTTCTTTTTTCTTGGTGCAGGCGGTAAAAACCAACGCCATAGCCAGTGCGCCCACGATCAGTAGGCTGATTAGTTTTTTCATAGTAATTCTCCTTTACATAGTATACACACATTTCCTATGTGTTTAATAGGATTATAAAAAAGAACGACAATTTTGTCAATAGAATTTGGCAAATTAAACAAAAATTTTAAATCTATTGAATTTCCGATTAATCTACCGTTTTGCCAATAAACTTCTGCTAATTGCCGTGCCAATCATCTGTATCGCTTCTACCAATATCAGAATAACAATAACCGCGCCGATAGTAACGTCCGTTCTGAAACGGAAATAGCCGTAGTTTATGGCAAGACTGCCCAACCCTCCGCCGCCGATTGCCCCTGCCATTGCCGAGTAGCCAATCAGATTTATGATGGTCAGGGCGAGACCGGAAACCAAAGCGGGCATGGCTTCGGGGACTAATACCTTGCGAACGATTTGAAAATCGGTCGAGCCCATTGCGCGAGCGGCGGTAAGCACGCCGGTTTTAACTTCGGATAGGGCGGATTCGACAACACGGGCGACAAAGGGCGCGGCGGCGATTGAAAGGGGGATAATTACCGCCGTTGGACCTATGCTGGTTCTTACGATCAGCCGCGTAAAGGGTATCAGCAGGATCATCAGAATGATAAACGGAAGGGAACGGAATATATTGACGATTCGGGAAAGCACACTGTAAAGTACACTGCGTGGGGCAATGCCGGCGGGAGAAGTAACAAAAAGATACACGCCTAAGGGGAAGCCAAGAAGGCAGGCTAAAACAGTTGATACAAAAGTCATATACACGGTTTCCAATGTCGCCGTTGGCAGCATGGACAACACTTCCATAATTTTTTCTTTAGGCATGAACCATCTCCTTTGTCGCGGAAGCTTGCGGCGACTCAAACACAGAGGCGACGCTTCCCCTCTCCACGATAATTCACCCATCCATCACTGCCACTTCCCGGCATATTTCGCGGATAACTTCCATTTGGTGCGTTATCAGTACCACAGTAATTTTTAAGTGCTGTTGTAAGTCGCGGATCAACGCAAGTATCGACCTTGTCGTCTGCGGATCAAGAGAGCTTGTCGCTTCATCGCAGAACAGCACTTCGGGATTTGCAGCCAGAGCGCGGGCGATAGCCACTCTCTGTTTCTGTCCGCCGGAAAGTTCCCGCAAACGCGCCTTGCGCTTATCGGCAATATCAACCATTTCCAACAGTTCGTCAATGCGCTTGTCTATTTGTTTGCGGGGAAGACCCGCGATTTCCAAAGGGTAGGCAATATTCCCCGACACGTTACGCGATCCAAACAAGTTAAAATTTTGAAATATCATTCCCATTTTTCTTCGTTGTTCAAGCAAATCCATGCCGCGCAGAGTGTCAACACGTTGTCCGTTGTAGCAGACCTCGCCCGTATCAGGGGTTTCCAATAGGCTAATTACACGCAGAAGACTCGATTTTCCCGCTCCGCTTCTGCCGATAATTCCGTAAATACAGCCGGTAGGAATATCAAGAGCAACTTTTTTTACCGCTGTAACTTCTCCGTAACTTTTGGAAATATCTTTAACAACGATCATTTATTCCTTCTCCACGCTTTCCCAGTCAATACTTTTTAACCGATCCAGAGCGTTGTGAAGTACGGAGCGGGGACAGGCAAGATTGATACGCTCGAAGCCCTTGCCACCTTTTCCAAAAGTGTGACCTGCGCTAAGCCATAGTTTCCCCTTTTGCGTTATCGCTTCGTCAATTTTTTGAGCGGGAATCCCAAGCGCGTTAAAATCCAGCCACGCAAGATATGTCCCCTCCGGTTCAATAAGTTTAATTTTGGGAATGTGTTTGGAAAGATATGTTTTTAGAAAAGCGATATTTCCCGCAAGATAATCTATAAGCTGTTCCAGCCACTGTGCGCCGTCTTGATACGCAGCTTTGCAGGCGATAAGCCCCATTACTCCCGGCTGGCTTAAACCGCATCGCGCATACTCCTCTTTAAATTTTTCGCGCAAGTTTTTGTTGGAAATAAAAATATTTGCGCTCATCAATCCCGCAAGATTAAAAGTTTTTGACGGGGCTGTGCAAGTTACGGTAATATCAGCAAAATCCTGATTTAAAGCGGCGAATACAATGTGTTCATGCTCGGGAAAAATAAAGTCCTGATGAATTTCATCGGCGATAACAATGACGTTGTGGCGTAGGCATATCTCTCCCATTCGCGTAAGCTCTTCCGTCTTCCAAACGCGTCCTACGGGATTGTGCGGATTGCACAAAACGAACATTTTTGCCTGTTTAATTCTTTCTTCAAAATCTTGAAAATCTATATAGTAATGACCGTCACTGTACACAAGCTCATTCACAAGCAATTGCCGTCCGGTTTTTCTTATGCTTGATTCAAAAGGATAATAAACAGGCTGTTGTATAACAATTCCGTCTCCCTGCTCCGTTAACGAACGGACGGCTATGTACAGGGCGTTTACCACTCCGGGAGTGATAGTCAGCCAATCGCGCTGTGGCGACCAGTTAAAGCGATTCTCAAACCATTTGCGCGTAACATCAAAATACGCCGAGTCCGGCTCCGAGTACCCGTAGATTCCATGCTTGGCTCTGCGGATAATTTCTTTTTGTACGCAGGGCGGAGAAGCGAAATCCATATCGGCAACCCATAGGGGCAGTATGTCAGCGGGTTTTCCGCGCCATGCAGGTTCGTATTTGATACTGTAAGAATTGCTCCTGTCTATTATTTTGTCAAAATTATATTTCATACAAATTATACAAATGCTTGTTTAAGATCGGCGATTAAATCTTCCGCCGCTTCCAATCCGACAGACAGGCGCAGTAAACGCTCATCTATGCCGCGCGCGTTCCGCTCGCTTTCGGGAAGGTCAGCATGGGTTTGGAGCATGGGGTATGTGATAAGACTTTCAACGCCACCTAAACTTTCGGCGTACTTTATTACTTTTACGCTTTCCAGTATGTGTTCTGCCGTTTTTCCGTCTTTCACGGAAAAAGATAACATTCCGCCAAAACCGCTTGCCTGGCGGCGGGAAATTTCATAATCGGGGTGTTCTTTTAATCCCGGGTAATATACTTTTTTTACCGCGCTTTGTTTTAAAAGCCAATGCGCTATTTTTATTGCGGTTTCTTGCTGGCGCTCCATGCGAATTGCAAGAGTTTTAATTCCGCGAATGATCAGGAAACTGTCAAAGGGCGATAGGCATCCGCCGGTTGTCTTTGCGATGAAACGTAATTTTTCCGTAAGACTGCCGTCTTTTACAACTAAGAACCCTGACAAAGTATCATTGTGTCCGCCTAAATATTTTGTCCCGCTGTGCAGGACAATATCAGCCCCGAGAGAAAACGGTTTTTGAAAATACGGCGTAAGAAAAGTGTTGTCTACGATAAAAAGCAATTTATGTTTTTTAGCAATCTCCGCTACTACTGCAATGTCTATTACGTTCATCATAGGATTTGACGGAGTTTCTATAAATATGGCTTTTGTAGCCGGAGTTAGCTCTTTTTCTATATCTTTTACAGCAGCGGCATAAGAAAATTTTACGCCGTTTTTTTCTGATATGTGCTTAAAAAGACGGAATGTACCGCCGTAAAGATCATCGGAAGCAATGATATGGTCGCCCGGCGAAAACAGTTCCATCAATGCGGAAACCGCAGCCATACCTGAAGAAAACGCGACGGCTTCACTGCCCCCCTCCAATGCGGCAACAGTGTCTTCCAAGTGTACGTTGGTAGGGTTGAGCGAGCGGGAGTAATCAAAGCCGGTACTCTGCCCTACTCCCGGATGGGCAAAAGTAGCCGATGCGAAAATCGGAACGGCTACTGCTCCGGTTGTGTCAAACTTTTTTTTAGAGCCATGTACGCATATTGTGCTTATATCCATACACACATCTTAAATCTCATAGTGCCAAAAATCAAGCTGATCTAACTCCATGTGGGTGGAAATATTACCGCTGCTCTTAAACTGCAATTCGGGATTTTTTACGCTGACGCGGGTTTTTTCAGGAACGGACCGTATCACAAAAGCGTTTCCGCCGATTACCACGCCCTCTCCGATAACGGTATCTCCCCCTAAAATACTAGCGCCTGAGTATATCGTAACATTATCGCTTATACTGGGATGACGCTTAACGCCCTTTATACTCTGGCCGCCCTTAGTTGACAAGGCTCCAAGCGTAACTCCCTGATACAATTTTACATTGTCCCCGATAACGGCGGTCTCGCCTATTACAATGCCTGTGCCATGGTCTATAAAAAAATACTTGCCTATTGCCGCGCCCGGATGAATGTCAATGCCGGTCGCGCTGTGCGCGTATTCGCTCATAATTCTGGGTATCAGCGGCACGGACAATAAATAAAGTTCATGCGCTATTCTGTAAATCATTGTGGCGTAAATACCAGGATACGATATGACGATTTCCGCCTTGCTGTACGCGGCAGGGTCGCCGTTATACGCCGCTTCAATATCTTTTTCCAAAAAATCCTTAATAACCGGAATCTTCAATATAAATTGCCGCGTTATATCCCACGCTATTTTGTCAATCTCGCTCTGCTCCGTGTCTTTGTACCGTATGTCATAACGAAGCGCCAATCTTGTCTGCGCGGCTAAATCATTGGAAACTTCTTCCAGCATAACGTTAAGTTTATTTTTCGCGGAGCCGCCGCTTAACACGCTCTCAAAAATTCCCGGAAACAGCAAATGTTGTAATTTGCCGATTATCTCGACTATGATCGATTTTACCGGCTGCTTAGCAACATCGCGCTTCTTCTGAAAATCGCTCAGTAACTCTGCCGCGATTTGTTCAATTTCATGGTCAATTTCCATTTTATTCCCCAAGATTTTCACATAAAGGGGAGTGGGGAATGGGGAGTAGGGAACGGATTGTTGTTTGCAGACATAGCGTGTAATTTCACGCTTAGATAACGAACAACAATCTTATTCCCTACTCCCTACTCCCCACTCCCTAATCATACCAATTCCCTAATTGCACTTACCAATTTATCTATTTCTTCTACTGTATTATAAAACGCTATTGTCGGGCGGACTGTCGATTCTAGGCCGAAACGGCGTAGTATTGGTTGGGCGCAGTGATGGCCGGCGCGGACGGCGATTCCTTTGCTTGCCAGATGTTTGCCGACTTGTTCTACGCTTGCGTTGTCAAGGACAAAGGACAGAACGCTCGCTTTTTCTGCGGCTGTGCCGATAAGGTGCAGGCCGTTAATGCGCTTTAGCTCGCGGGTAGCGTAATCAAGCAATTCGTGTTCATAGGCGCTTATGTTTGCGATTCCTATGGCACTCACATAATCAAGAGCAGCGCCTAGTCCTACCGCATCAGCAATATTGCCGGTTCCAGCTTCAAATTTTGATGGTGCGGGATTGTACACTGTGCGTTCAAAGGTTACGTCTTTTATCATATTGCCGCCGCCTTGATACGGTTTGGCTTCTTCAAGAGCGTCCGCTTTTCCATACAGCGCGCCAATGCCCGTCGGCCCGAAAATTTTATGCCCCGAAAACACAAAGAAATCCGCGTTCAATTCGCTGACATTCAGCGGAGTGTGGGCTACAGATTGCGCCCCGTCGATAAGGATTCGCACTCCGTTACCATGCGCGATTTGAATCATTTCCCTAACTGGGGTAATTGTTCCCAGCGCGTTTGAAACGTGCGTTACGGAAACAAACTTTGTGCGGCGGCAGAAAAGCCGCGCATATTCGGACAAAATGATCTGTCCCGTATCGTCAACAGGGGCGACTTTTATTACCGCGCCGGTTTCCTGCGCTATTATCTGCCAGGGAACAATGTTGGCGTGGTGTTCAAGAATAGTGAGTATTATTTCATCGCCGGGACTCAGCAGGGGTTTCACATAAGCTTGCGCCGCAAGGTTGACGCCTTCCGTTGTGCCGCGCACAAAAACGATATTGTCTTTTGACGGAGCGCCTAAAAATTTCGCGATTGTTTCCCGCGCCGCTTCGTAAGCGTCAGTGGAACGAGCGGCTAGATCGTGCGCGCCACGGTGGACGTTTGAATTTTCGTGTCTGTAAAAATACGAAATACGGTCTATCACCGCGTTTGGCTTTTGCGTTGTCGCGCCGTTGTCAAGCCAGACAAGCTGTTTGCCGCCCGCGACTTTTTCACTCAAGATGGGAAAATCGCCGCGGATACGGTTTACGTCAAAACCGCCCACTCCCAAAGGAGAGCTTTTAAAAAGCGCTTCTTCGGAAGGCGCCCCTGTAGGCGTGCCAGTATACGGCACGACAACGGGAGAATATTCAGTTTTGGCATCTTCGGCCTTTACGCTCTTTTTTTCCTGAAGTTCGGGAAAATAAGTCAACGCCCACTTTTCAAGTTCTTCCGGATCCGGCAAGCCGTAACCGTTAGGTGTAATCATAGTAGTTACCCACTTCCACATCTTCAAGAACGGCTATTGCGTCGTCTGCAAGAATTGCGGCTGAGCAGTACAGTGACAGGAGGTAGGACGCGAGTCCTTTGTTATCTACTCCCCTGAAGCGCACGGAAAGTCCCCTACCTTGTTCATTCTGCAAGCCCGTCTGGTACAAACCGACAACACCGCGCTTTGCCTCTCCGGTACGCACCAACAAAATGTTGGTTTTTCCGCTTTTGCTTTTTGGATTTTTCAAACCGTCCACAAACAGTTTATCAGTAGGTATGATTGGAATGCCGCGCCAAAGAATGAACGAGCCGCCAAAAAGCGATGTTGTAGAAGGAGGAACGCCCCTGCGCGTACATTCCCGCTGAAAAGCGGCGACTGCTCTAGGGTGCGCCAAAAAGAACGTCGGTTCTTTCCACACTTTAGAAATCAGTTCGTCCAGATCATCGGGCATGGGTGAACCAGCTTTGTTTCCCGGCTTTATGTGCTGGCTGGCGGGAACATTTTTTAAAAGGCCGTAATCATCGTTATTGATGATTTGGCTTTCCTGTCTCTCGCGCAAACTTTCAATCGCCAAATGAAGTTGTTCTTTTGTTTGATCGTAGGGCGAAGAAAACACATCCTCCACGGCGGTATCTACGTTTATAATGGTAGAAATTGAGCTGAGGGTATATTCCCGGGGTTTTGGCTGATACTGTACATAGCCTTCGGGAATCTCGGCGCTCTTTTTTTCCGATGAACAGAGAACGTCAAGCGGCGTTTCTCCCTCGACCACTTTGTTCACGCGGTAAATACCGGCGTCAAGCCCTTTGAATTCCAAAAAACGTGTCAGCCAGCGCGGTGTAATCGCGCCGAATTGCGGCGGGGTTTTGGTAATGTCCGCCAGTTGGTACGCTTGCGCTTTATTCAGCGCGTTTAGTTCTGTTGTTGCCATAAAATAA
>NZ_BDHF01000060.1:0-8895 GCF_054786115.1 Treponema sp. R80B11-R83G3
TTCTTGTCCCACATGAGCCATGAAATACGCTCGCCGTTAAACGCCGTTATCGGCATGATAAACATAGCGAACGATGAAACCAGCGTTGATGAGATAAAACTTTACCTTGAAAAAGCGGGCAACGCCGCAAAGCACGTACTGGGCGTTATTAACGATATTCTTGACATGTCCAAGATTGAAGCGAATAAACTTGATCTTGCCGACAGCGAATTTGATTTTGGAAAAATGATGACAAACATCGTTGATGTAACAAGCATCCGCGCTCAGGAAAAACACCAGCAGGTTGTTACCAATTTGAATCCGAATCTTCCGACATACATAATCAGTGACGAATTGAGGCTGTCGCAGGTCATTACAAATCTTATGACTAACGCGATTAAATTCACGCCGGAAAAAGGCACGGTTACGTTAAGCGCGGAAAAAATGGACGAAAAAGACGGCGAAATTACCCTGAAAATAATAGTCGCGGACAGCGGGATTGGTATGTCACCCGGCCAGCAGAAAAAACTTGTCAGCGCTTACAATCAGGCGGATAATACTATCTCAAAAAAATTCGGCGGCACGGGGCTTGGGCTGGTTATTTCCAAACAGATTATTGAACTCATGCAGGGAACGATATGGATTGAATCGGAACTTGGCAAAGGGGCAAAATTTATATTTACCATAAAAGTTAAGAGGGGGACGATGAAAGATAATCAAGCAACAGCCGCGGCTTCACCTCTTGAAATTAAAGCTGCCGATTTAGATTTTAAAACTTTTACAATATTGGCGGCGGAAGACATGGACTTTAACAGGGAGGTCCTTGCCAAATATCTGGAAAAAACGGGCGTTAAAATTGATTTTGCCGAGAACGGAAAAATAGCCGTTGAAATGTTCAAAGCGAATCCCGACAAATACAACCTAATTCTTATGGACATTAACATGCCCGAAATGAACGGGGACGAAGCGACAATTCAAATAAGGGCTTTTGAAAAAGAAGGTAATCGAAAGCTAATTCCTATTGTCGCCATGACTGCGGATGTTTTTAAGGAAGATGTTGAAAAATGCCTGTCGGTAGGAATGAACGATCATATCTCAAAACCGGTCGTTCCAAAAATTATATTTGCGAAGCTCAAGCAATACCTGACTCCGCAACAAACATAGGGCAGCGGAGCAGACGTAAAGATATTCTTTGGCATATTGCATCAAGGAGAATACATTGAAAGGAAACAAATTACTAATACGCGGAACATTCATTCTTGTTCTTATATTAACCATATTTTCCGGCTGCAGGAAATCTTCTGAAAAACTGCTTTATGTTGATATATCGAATATGTCGTACCGGAACATAACAGGCGTAACCCAGGACGAAATCAACGCCATAGAAGCCCTTAAAAAAAAGTACGGCTCTTTTGTGTACGGAGTAAATCCTACCACAGAGGCATTCAAAGGGAAAAGTGGCGACATTAAAGGATATTCCGTTTTACTCTGCAATTGGCTTACAAGATTGTTCGGAATACCATTCAAGCCCAAATATTACCAATGGAACGAATTGCTTGCAGGGCTTGAGAGCGGCGAAGTCGATTTTACCGGAGAGCTGATGACCAGTTACGAAAACAAGGACAACTATTTTATGACAAGTTCCACCGTCAGCCGCCTGATAAAATACTACTGGCTCAAGGGCAATATGCAGCCTATGGAAATTATAAAGCTGCGCAAGCCCCGATTCGCTTTTTTAGTCGGTTCGGTTGTAATTCCCGACATCAAAGCAAACACGAATTACGAGTTTGAAACCATTACCGTTGACAACCATCAAGCCGCGTACCAATTGTTAAAAAATGGACAGGCTGACGCTTTTTTTGGACTGAATACCGCAGAAGGGGCTTTTGACGAATACGGTAATGTGGAGAACAAAGAATTCTTCCCGTTGATTTCCAAGTTGTCCTGTCTGACAATAAAAAAAGAGGAACTTCTTCCAATAATCTCCGTCATGGAAAAGGCTAGGGATAATAATGTTCTTGAGTACCTTGCCGGGTTGCAAAAAAGAGGGTATCAGCAATACATGGTAAACAAGATGCAATCGCTTCTTACGGAAGAGGAGCGCTTATATATTTCAGAACATTCGCGAATCCCCGTAGCCGCAGAGTTTAACAATTACCCGATTAGTTTTTACGACACCCGCGTAAATAAATGGGAAGGAATTTTCTTTGACGCGCTTGATGAAGTAACAAATCTTATTACCGGGCTTGTATTTGACCCCATCAACGACCCCAGCACGCAAACGTATGAATTGAATGACATCCTTGAAAGCGGCGAAGCTTTGATACTGTCGGAACTGTTCCGCACAAAAGAGAATGAAGACCGTTTTTTATGGGCTGAAACCCCGATATTAGCTGACAATTACGCGTTTATAACCAAATCTGATTTCCACAACATTGATATAGGAGAGGTTTATTTTTTACGCGTCGCCCTCCGAAAAAAAAGCCATTATGCGGATTTGTTTAAACAAATGTTTCCCGACCACAGGAATTATACCGAGTATGACACTCAGGAAGAAGTTTGGGACGCGTTAAGAAGCGGCGAAGCAGACACAATTTTCGCAAGCAGGCGCAGACTGATTATTTATACCAATTACCGGGAAGAAGCGGGCTTTAAACTTAATTTATTATTCGATCATGAATTTAACTCAACGGTCGGTTTTAACAAGAACGCCGCAATTCTAAAGTCAATTGTTGATAAGGCCATTAGCCTTATTGATATAAATAATATTTCTAACCAGTGGATGAACAAAACTTATGATTACCGCGTTAAGTCGGTAGCCGCCCAGCGATCCCGGCTTATCGGAATGTCAATTATAATTTTCTTCATGCTTGCCCTTGTGTCAATTCTCTTTATAAGAAGCCGCAAAACCGGCAGACAGTTGGAAAGCATGGTAAGAGAGCGGACATTCGATCTCTCATTCGAGACATCCAAACTTAGAGCGGTAATTAATTCAATTCCCGATGCCCTGTTTTGCAAGGATAAAAATTTCAAATATGTGCAATGTAACAAATCTTATGAAGAATTAATAGGCAGACGTGAAGCGGATATTCTGGGCATGTCTAACAAAGACGGCGGATGGTTTGCTTCCGGTGATACGGAGAGGATTAATAAAACAGAACAAACAATAATAAATGAGGTCAGAACAATTAGCTATGAACAAAAAATCGCCTCGCCTTCAACCGGAAAAATGTGTTATTTTGAAACGGTTAAATCCCCAATTATACAGGATGGCATTGTCACGGGGTTGATCACTATTATGCGCGATATTAGTCAGCGCAAAGCGCTGGAAAGGGAAATCGCGTACCAGACTACCATGCTTAAAACAATGATTGATTCACTTCCTGACGCGGTATTTTGCAAAGATTTGGAATTTAACTATACATTATGCAACAATTACATGGCGGATATGTTCGGTAAAAACGCGGATGAAGTACTTGGAAAAAATGATCAGTATGTTCTGGATTGTTCCGACAAAGAGGCTGAGATTATCAATGAAGTTGATAACAGGGTTATAAAAGAAGAGCGGCGGATAGCGGTTGAGGAATGGCTGTATTGCGCAGACGGCGTTAAGCGTCTTTTTGAAACGGTAAAATCGCCGCTTATACTGTACGGCGAAATAATCGGGATTATGGGCGTAGGGCGCGACATAACCCAGCGGAAAGTGATGGAAGACGAAATCGCGTTTAAAACCGCCAAACTGCAAATGATAATTGATACAATCCCCGACATACTGTTTTGTAAGGATACCGATTTAAAATATACGCAATGCAACAAACCTTTTGAATTATTCTGGGGCATTAATGAAGCGGCCATGATCGATTTGACGGATGAGGACAGCATGTTGCTCCCCCCCGATTTGATAAAAAATATGCATAATACGGAATTAATAGTAATGAAAGAGGATAAAATCATTACTAACGAAGTGTCAATCTCATCTGCATTGACCGGGAAGGAAGCGGTTTTTGAATCAACTATAGCCCCGCTCAAGCAAGGCGGCAAAGTTGTCGGAATAATGTGCCTTGCGCGAGACGTAACCCAGCGCAAGATAATGGAAGAGGCAATACAGGCCGCTTCACAGGCCAAAACGTCATTCCTCGCCAATATGAGCCATGAAATAAGAACGCCGCTTAACGTTGTTATCGGACTTACAAATTTACTGCTGGAAGATGAAGACTTGGACGATCATGTCGCGGTTAATTTAACGAAAATAAGCAACGCCGGCACTACGCTGTTAAGCATTGTAAACGATATTCTGGACTTCTCCAAAATTGAGTCGGGCAAACTGGAAATAACGCCTGTTGATTACTATATGCCCAGCTTGTTAAATGATATTATTACGCTTGTTATTACGCGACTTGGAGAAAAACCCATAAAATTCTATCTGGATGTAAGAGACGATCTGCCTGCCAATCTTCACGGCGATGATCTGCGGGTAAAACAAATATTAACCAATATGCTCACCAACGCCGTCAAATACACGCGCCAGGGAAGCATTGAACTCAGCGTGCGCTGTACGCGTGACGGCGATTCTATATGGGTTGACGCAGCTATAAAAGATACCGGCATCGGCATACGTGAAGATGACATAAACAAGCTTTTCTCGGATTACAATCAGGTCGATACAAAAGCCAACCGGAGCATTGAAGGAACCGGCTTGGGACTTGCCATTACCAAGAGACTCGTAGAAATGATGGACGGGAAAATTAAAGTGGAAAGCGTGTACGGCAAAGGCTCCACGTTCCATCTGCATTTCAGGCAGGGCTATGTAAATGATATGCCTTTAGGGGGTGATGTCGCAAGCAAACTTCGCAACTTCTGCTATGCCGAAGATAAACGTATTGTCACCAAAAGATTTGTAAGGCTCAATTTGAGTTACGCGAAGGTGCTGGTAGTAGACGATATGCAGACTAATCTGGACGTAGCGTCGGGCATCTTGCACGGTTACAAAATGCAGGTTGACTGTTTGGACAACGGGCATGACGCTGTTGAGCGGATACGCGCTGGGACTCCCGTCTATAACGCCATATTTATGGATCATATGATGCCGGGAATGGACGGCATAGAAACGGTGGACAAGATTCGCGCTTTAGGCACTGAATACGCGCAAAAGTTAACGATAATCGCCCTGACCGCCAACGCCATACATGGAACGGATAAGATGTTCTACGAGCATGGTTTCCAGGCTTTTATAACCAAACCCATCGACGTAATGGAAATGGATAACATTATCAGAAAATGGGTGCGCGACCCCAACCGTGAAGAAGTGCCGGTTTATGAAGAATCTTCCGCAGACGGCGCTTCTTCCAATAATATGGTAATAGAGATACCGGGAGTAGATACGAAAAAAGGCCTTAACCTGTACGTAGGTGACACAAAAGTTTATATTCCCCTGTTGCGCTCTTATGTTACCAACACGCCAGGGCTTTTAGACAAACTGCGGAATGTCACAGAGGAGAACTTATCCAACTATGTTATTAACATACACGGGTTAAAAGGCACAAGCGCCGGCATAGGCGCGGAGGCCATAAGGGAAGCCGCCCTGAAACTGGAAACAATATCAAGGGCCGGCGACTTGAAAGGCGTTTTGGCTAGAAATGACAAACTCATTAAAGACACTGAAGCCATTGTTGCCAATGTAAAAGCATGGCTGGAAGAACATGATGCCGGCAGTGAAAAAAAGCCCCTCCTGAAAGCCCCCGACAAGGAGCTTCTTGCGCGGCTGCGGCAGAGTTGTGAAAACTACGATGTGGACGACATTGATAAAGCCATGCAAGAACTGGAAAGCGCCGATTACGAAGAAGGTGCCGATTTAGTGGCATGGCTGAGACAAAAAATCGACATATCGAAAATGGGTGAAGCCGCGAAGCGGCTTGCTGAAGAATTGTCAGGGTCTGACCACTTGTAAGTGGTCAGGAAGGAATAGGATTGAATTAAACAAATGACCGACGAGCGGAAAAAAATTATTGTTGTAGACGATAGTCTTGAAGACCTTACCATACTCAAGAGTATCTTAAAAGACATATACATGGTATATCCATGCCCCTCAGCGTCAGCGATGTTTAATTTATTGGAACATATCCAGCCGGATCTAATCTTGCTGGATATTGAAATGCCTGAAATGAACGGATATGATGCGGCTAAAAAATTGAAAAGCGTTGATGAATACTATGATATACCCATTATATTCCTGACTGCCATGAGCGATGATCAAAGTGAAATAAAGGGCTTAAAACTGGGCGCTGTTGATTATATCCGCAAACCTTTTATCATGCCGCTGTTGCTCAAAAGGATAAATATTCATCTGTCCCTGATGGAGCAGCGAAAAATGATACTCGACAGGAATAAAGAAATTGAAAAATTGCTTGAAATAAAAATAGAAGAGGCCAGACTGCGCGAAAAGGCGGAACTGGAGGCGGAGGACGCGTCCCGCGCCAAGAGCGAATTCCTTTCCCACATGAGCCATGAAATACGTTCTCCTTTAAACGCCGTAATAGGCACGATAAATATCGCGAGGGAAACCGATGACATTCAAACTTTAAAACGTTATCTCGAGAAGGCTAACGACACATCAAGGCATTTACTGAAAGTAATCAACAATATTCTTGACATGTCCAAAATAGAAGCGAATAAATTTGAGCTTTTACACGGTAATTTTAATTTTAGAAATATGCTGTCAAAAGTCATTGATTTAACAAGAGCCCGCGCCGAAAAGAAAAATACGCATATTACGGTTAATGTGCATGAAAATTTTCCGCCGTTCATCATCAACGATGAACAAAGATTATCGCAGGTCATTACAAATCTGATGACCAACGCGATAAAATTTTCGCTCGAAAACGGCAAGATTGAGTTGAACGCGGAAAAATTGGAAGAGCGGGACGGCGACATAATCCTTAAGATAGAAGTTGCCGACAACGGCATAGGGATTTCACCGGAGCGGCAAAAAGAGCTTTTTACGATTTACAAGCATGCCGACGGCATCCAACAAAAAACCGGCGGCACTGGGCTTGGGCTTGCCATTTCCAAACGGATTGTAGAACTCATGCAAGGAAAAATATGGATTGAATCGGAACCGGACAAGGGATCAAAATTTATTTTTACCATAAAAGCAAAAGAGGGAACCCGTAGCGCGGACATGGATTTTACCGGTTCAGAGGACGATTTTGATTTTACGAAATATTCAATATTAATAGCGGAAGACGTTGAAATCAACAGAGAAATTTTGTTGGCGTTTCTGGAGAAGACGGGCATTGCCATTGATTTTGTCGAGAACGGTAAAGCGGCCGTTTCCATGTACACGGAAAATCCCGATAAATACAATTTAATACTCATGGACGTTCACATGCCAGAAATGGACGGCCATGAAGCGACGCGAGCGATACGGGTTTTTGAAGAAGAAATTAAATCAAAAACTTTTGAATCCGACTGCTCGAGTTTCACCAAAGGTGAAAATAAAAGCATGGAGTTTCCAAAGGAAACTCCTAAGCGATTATCGAAATGCCCAAAGGGCATTCCGATAATCGCAATGACTGCGGATGTCTTTCAAGAAGACATTGACAAATGCCTGTCGGCGGGAATGAACGACCACATTGCAAAACCGATTATTACAGACGATTTGCACGCGAAACTAAAAAAGCATCTATTATCACTAGAATATGGAGGAGTTGAATAAATGAGCAATGAACGAAAAATAATTATCGCGGTAGACGATAATCTGGAAAATCTTAACGCGCTTAAGAATACCCTGAAAGACATATACAGGGTATATCCTATTCCCTCCGCGCTGGAAATGTTTGATCTATTGCAGCACATTCAGCCGGATTTAATCCTGCTGGACGTGGAAATGCCGGAAATGAACGGATATGAAGCGATAACAAAATTAAAAGGCGACGAAAAATATCATGAAATACCTATTATATTTCTAACTTCTATGAGCGATGAGCAAAGTGAAATGGAAGGCTTAAAACTGGGCGCCGTTGATTACATTCACAAGCCGTTTGTAACCCCGCTGTTGTTACAGCGGATAAAAACGCATCTGTCCCTGATGGAACAGCAAAATATGATACTTGACCGTAATAAAGAAATTGAAGAACTGCTTGAAATAAAGACAAAAGAAGTCAGTCTGCGCGAGGCGGCGGAACTGGAAGCGCAGAACGCGTCCCGCGCCAAGGGCGAATTCTTGTCCCACATGAGCCATGAAATACGCTCTCCGTTAAACGCCGTAATAGGCATGATAAACATAGCGACAGACACAAATGACGTTCAAACAATAAAGCGTTACCTTGAGAAAGCGGGTAACGCGTCAAAGTACGTACTTGGCGTAATCAACGATATTCTTGACATGTCAAAAATTGAAGCTAACAAACTTGAGCTTTCATTCGATGATTTTAATTTTGGACGAATGTTGTCAAACATCATCGACGTAACAAGCGTCCGTGCGCAGGAAAAACACCAGCAATTAATCGTTAATTTGAATACAAATGTTCCCCAATTTGTTATCAGTGACGAGCTGAGGTTGTCTCAGGTCATTACAAATCTGATGACTAACGCGATAAAATTCACGCCTGAAAACGGCAAAGTTGAATTAAACGCGGAAAAACTGGATGAGCAGAACGATGAAATAACCATTAAGGTTGAAGTTGCCGACAGCGGAATCGGCATTTCACCGGAACAGCAGAAAAAACTTTTCACGTCTTACAATCAAGCCGACAGCAGCATCACAAAAAATTTCGGCGGCACGGGACTTGGGCTTGCCATCTCCAAACGGATTGTAGAACTCATGGGCGGAAAAATATGGATTGAATCGGAGCTTGGCAAGGGGTCAAAATTCATATTTACCATAAAAGCGAAGAAAGGCAGCGCGGACAAAGTCCC
>NZ_BDHF01000061.1:0-8460 GCF_054786115.1 Treponema sp. R80B11-R83G3
CATAGTAATCGGTGCCGGCATTAGTTCTCTTTTAGACAATTTCTTTGAAGTTGACTTTCAAGACATGAGTTTTAAAACAAAATTGGACGACACTTCCGGCGATACCGAACTGGAATGGTTATCAAACAACATTTTCGGCGGTCTTGAATTTGAGCTTCTTGTTACTATAAAGTTCTAATTACGCCAAAGGCTTACTATCGCCAAAGACTTCACACACGCTAACTGAACGCACGGCGTAGCCGTGTAGATGAAAAATGCCGCACAGCGTAGCACCAATAAACGCCGCAGTTTACAATAAAAGCAAGGCTGACTTTAGGCAGCCGTCAGTGCGCAGAGCACAAAGGTACAAAGATCAAGAGGGGGAAGCAATGAGCAGTGAGCAATGTTGTTGTTCGTTATCTATGCGTGAGCTTCACGCTAAGATAACGGACAAAAACCCCTTAATTCCGCTCTCTTTTACGCGCTTATCAGTGTTATTTATATTGGTGAAGGGGCGTTTAAACACACACACCAGAGTAGATCCAAGCAAGCATCAATCAAAATAAGTAAAAGTGTTAGAGGCGCAAATGTGGACCTTCTTGGAAATCCATTTGGAAATTCTAGCAAGTATGATGATATTTATGGACATTATTTAAATAATATTTTCCAAGGCACATCCGCCAATTGAGGTTTATTATGTACCATGTTATACCTGATAAGGAACTCAATGACGCGCTTATTACAGGTGAATTAATTGAAATCTAGGAGACGGTAATGAAAAAATATCAAAGCGAGGCATTAAAAGTTATTCATCAGGATGCCGAAGGGTTGCACCGTTTGGGCATTATAAGTGATAAAAAAATGCAGGAATATGATCAAGGTTGCCTTGTTCAAGGACCGAAAGCAGTTTATTCTTCTGAAAAATCTCCCAAAACAGAATACGCCGCCGCACATCATTAAGGGGTTTTTGTCCGTTATCTTATCAAGATGTTTCAAGCTAAGCCTTAGGACAACACTCCTGATTCTTTTATTTATCTGTTACGCGCATATCCGTAGTAAATCTCTCCGCTTTTCAGATTCGCGCTCCTTGTTCGTGTGGTTCGTGATAAAAATCTTTGCCGTTATTTATCCTCATTAAGAAGCTTCAAGCTTAGAATTTGGTCAATATACGCCAAAATAGTGTCTTTTAGCTCTTTTTTCTTGGATAATTCAATGGTTTTTATGGAAAAAAGTTCAAGAGTGTCGATATTCAGGGCGGTTGCCAACTGTTCAAGGGTTGATATTGAAGGGAAACGCCTGCCGATTTCTATTAAAGCAATGTAATTATCGGATACGTCTATCAATTTTGCCAGTTTTGCCTGCGAGAGACCCAGTTTTTTACGGTGCAACTTCATATTGAAAGCAAGCACCTTCCTTAAATCAGTCATTTACCACACTAATAGTTATATTTTCTTTACTTTACCCACTTTAAGTTATAATATCAATTGACAAATAGTAAATTATTAAATTATTTACCATAAATTATTGATATATAGTTAGGTATATGATAGATTGTGTACAAGTGTGGCGTGTTTCAAGCCACTATTGATCAAGATATATAATTTTGACTACCGATATGGATGAGACATCAATTTTAGTCGGTAATGCAATTCTGTTAGCGGGTGTTATTTACGGCCATATCCGCCCTTTCTCCTATGACATTGATTTGGCAAAAAAGAACGGTACGTATTACAGTTATAAAGAAGATAATCCGCTCTATCATATTACGTTCGCCCCTATTCCCACTCGAAACGGCATTGGGATGGGCGTTTTTTACAGAATGTCTTATTGACGTTATATAAGGAGTTTTTCTACAAAATTTATGGGCGGAATCGGCTCATAAAACGTTAAAATCTATGATTTTGAGGTTTATTAATAAAGACGGTAAAAATATTACTTAAATACTTGAATAAAATCGCAGTTTGCGATATATTAACCAAATAAAGGCGTATGCCTTTTTAAAAAAAACATCAAGGAGTTTTGTTATGAAAAAGATTATTGGAGTTGCTATTGTACTGTGTTTAATTTTGGGCTTTTCCGGCTGTCCTTCTACAGGCGGCAGTGGCGGCGGCGGCGGTAGTGCCCCTAAAGCTGAGCGGAAAATCGGCGGTAATGTTCCGCAGTTTGTTAAAGATGCGGTAAAGAATACGCCGGAAGACGCGCTTGTAGGCATCGGAACCGCACGGGCGCAGTCCTTAAGTCTTGCGCGGACTACTGCGGCAACACGCGCGCGCGCGGAAATTTCCCGCCAAATGAATACAATGATTCAGGATATGGTACGGGATTATTCAGCCGGCAGCGAAGTTGATCCAAAAGCGGCTCTCTCATTTCAAGAAAACATCACGGTAGCGCTTTCAAAATCGACCCTTACAGGTTCCACTATTGTCCAAGAAGACACGGATGAAGCTGGAAATTATTGGGTTGTGGTTCAACTGAGTAAGGCAAGTACTGTCAGCGAGATCAATCAGGCTCAGGCCGCCGCAAGGCTGGCTGTTCCGGCGATGGCTTCCTTTAACGCCGAAGACCGGATGAATAAGGCTTTTGACAAAGCCTATTCTTCTGAACTGGGCGTCGGCGACAAATAGTTGCTAAATTACAACAGGATGGAGCAGATTTTCATCCTGTTGTATTTTAATGCAGTATTATGAAAAAAATATTTGCTTGTTTGGGAGTTGCTTTTTTAATCTTTTCTTGCGCGTCAGGCACGTCCTTAGTTTCATCTGATGTTGCCGCAAAAAATTATATTATACCTTCCATGAAGGAACAAGTCGCATCAGGGCATTGGATTACAAGCCCTTCTGAAAATTCAATAATTATTATAGGGATATCCGGTCTGCATACAAAAAAAGATGATGAAATTACCTCTGCAAAAGAAGACGCCGCCAGAAAAGTTGCAATGTATCATGGCGTTAGGGGAAATATTGAATCCACCTACAGCAACGGCGTAAATTTTTTTGATTATATTGCTGATTCTAAAATTGAACTTGACTACGATACCGATATTGAAAAATATATTGATAAGCTGACATTTGATTCAGTAAATGACGTATTTAGAACTGATAACTCGGTTTTTGTGCGTTTTAAATATGCTGTTCCGTCAATATCGGTTAATTTTACAGCTTCTTTAAATAAGGATGGCCGTCCAAACTGGACTTATAGCCGAGATTTACCGAAGATTGACGGGTTTTTAACGGCGGTGGGATTTGCCAGAAATCAGGTCAGACTTAAAGATACTGTCAAAAAATCAACGGAAGCGGCGGTCGCGAGACTAATCGAAGGCATGTCAACACGGGTTACGTCAACTGATAAAACAGGAACAGGAATGGGAGCTTCCAGTATGATTCAAACAAAAAGCGAAGGAAAGATAAATAATTTTCAAATCATTGAATTTTGGATTGATCCAAAAACAGGCTATGTTTATACTCTTGCAATTGCCAAACAAGGCAATTAAGCGGGAATAAAAAGGAATTATATATGTTAAGAAAAAATTTTGTGGCTTTTTCATGTTGTATAACAATTTTCTGTTTGCTGTTGGCGTTTGCATCTTGCGCGTCGTCTGCCGATACCCAAAATAAAGGCGGTTCAAATATCGGAACAATCGGAACGCCGGATTGGGTTCGCGATCCATATAGGAAATTTGACAAGCAATCATACGTTGCCGTAACAGGCGTTGGTAATTCCCGCCAGGAAGCTGAGAAAGACGCTCTTGGCAAACTTGTAGCCACATTCGGCCAAAGCATACAAGTTGACGAAAAAATATCAACAACCTACATGGAAGCGCTAAGGAGCGGCGCCGTGTCAAATTGGTCGGAAAATACCGCCATTAGCAATTCCATTCAAACTTCAGCCGGCATGGATTCTCTTGTCGGGGCGGAAATCGGCGATACATGGAATGACAACAAAAATTATTATGCTGCGGCCATTTTAAATAAGGCCAAGGCGCTTCAGGTTTATTCCAATATGATAAAAGACAATCAGGCAATGATCGATAAACTGGTTAATATGCAGCAGGCGGAGAAAAACACGCTGGACGGATTCGCCCGTTATCAGTTTGCCGCCATGGTTGCCGATATAAATATCAGCTATGGGAATCTGCTTACGTTTATTGGCGCGTCATCGTATGCCCAGGGACTTGTTAGAGGCGACAATTACAGGTTGGAAGCGCAGAAAATTACCAAGACAATTCCGATTGGCATAATTGTAAAAAACGACAAAGCCGGAAGAATTCAAGGCGCTTTTGCCAAAGCGCTTTCCGATATTGGTTTTCTAAGCGGCGGCAATAATTCGCGCTATATTCTTAATGTTAATGTATCAGTTTCTCCGGTTGATCTTCCCAATAATCCAAATAAATTTGCCCGGATAGAACTTGGCGCGAATCTTACCGATAACACTACAAAAGCCGTATTGTTACCGTACAATTTTAACAGCAGGGAAGGGCATTCCACTCCCGCTGAAGCCGAAAATCGCGCTTATATGGCGGCAGAACATAAAATTAACGAGGAATATAAGAATTTATTATTGGATTATATGTCCAGTTTGTTGCCAAAAAGGTAAAGGTTATGTAATATAATATATATTGGGGGAGGGGGATGTCCGATCAATATATATATAATTACGATGATATTATAAAAGTTCTGCCGGCATGGGCTGAAGAGCTTGCGAATAAATACCGCTCAAAAACCGCAAACGTATATATTTTACATGGCAACATAAGGGATTTTCTTCCCCACGAAAAAAATGAAGGCGAGTTCACTTTTAAAAGAGTGCAGGATTATATCTCTGAAATTTTATTCGGCAATAAGGAAATAATCGCGTTCTACGACAGCTCAAGGGGGCTGACATTTTGCGAATCTCACATGGAAAAAAATTATCTTTCGTCCGCCCCGCAGTTTGCCGCAAGCCCCGATTTTGACTCGGGCGATTTTGTTTCAAATGATCCTGAGCGGTGTTTTCCGTATCTTGAAAAGTATTTTCTCTCTCAGGCGCCCGAGGAAAAACGGGTTAAAGGCAGAAAGGTTTTAATAGTTGATTTTGCCGAACATATTGTTCCCGCCGGGGATTTAATCCGTTTATCGGACAGGGACAGGTACTGTATGGTAACGTTTAACCGCTGGGCGACCGACCCTAAGTTTATTAAGGGCGATATTTCAATTATTCTGTTAACTGAAAACTTGTCCGATATTTCTTCGCGCCTTACAAGTTCTCCGGCTATTGTAAAAATAAGCGTTCCGTTTCCGAACGCGAAAATCAGGGAAAGTTTTCTCCGCTCTGAAGAAGAAAAAGGAAAACTCCTGCTTGAACGCGGATTATCTCCCGAAAGGCTCGCGTCTATTACGTCCGGTCTTAATCTGATGAACCTGTACCGCCTGGCCGCTGAAAGTTATGAAAACGAGAAACCAATTTCGCTTGATTTCATGCGGCAAAAAAAGAAAGAAATAATCGAGAACGGGGCAGGCGGTCTTTTGGAGTTTATGGAAACGTCTTACGATCTTTCCCATGTGTCGGGGCATGACTTTGTAAAGAAGCGGTTTAAGAACGCGGCGAAGGCTATAAAAAAAGGGCGCCCCGACGTATTGCCGATGGGTTATTTAATCGCGGGCCCAGTAGGGACGGGTAAAAGTTTTATGGTTAGCGCCTTCGCCGGAGAGATTGGAATCCCGATGGTGAAGTTCCGCAATTTCAGAACCAAGTGGCAGGGAGAGACGGAATCTAATCTTGAAAGAGTGTTGAATATTCTTGTGGCGATGGCTCCAGTAGGAGTGATGATAGACGAGGCGGACGCTTTTTTGGGAGACCGCTCTCAGGAAGGGGATTCCGGCACAAGCAACCGCGTGTTTGCGCAAATAGCCTCTTTCATGGGCAATACGGAATATCGCGGAAAAATTATTTGGTTTTTAATCACGTGCCGTCCCGACTTAATACCGATTGACCTTAAAAGGCAGGGACGCGCCGAAGAGCATCTGGCTCTTTTTTATCCTGAAACAAAAAAAGACAGGGAAGACCTTTTTAACACATTAGTGCGCAAGCTTGACTTGGACATCCGCAATTTTTCAATTTCCGATCTTTTTAAAAAGTATGATTACGAATACTCAGGCGCGGATTTGGAAGCGGTTCTTGTCCGCGCGAAACTTATCGCCGCAATGGCCGACCGTATTTATGTGAAACGCGAAGACATGGAAGAGGCGATGAGCGACTTTATTCCCGCAGACCACCCCTACGAAGTTGAATTGCAAAACCTTGTCGCGGTTTTGGAATGTACGTCAAAAGAAATGCTTCCCATGCGTTTTCAAAAACTAACGCGCAGCAAATTAATAAGCGATATTCAAGAAATTAAATCCCTGTTAGGTGAAAGATAGCCAGTACTCTGCAAAAAAAATCCGGAAGATTTCACACACGTTAAACAAACGCACGGCGCAGCCGTGTGGATGAATAATGTCGCATAACGTAGCACCAATAAATGCCGCTGTTTACAATAAAAGCAAGGCGGCCTTTAGGCTGCCGTCAGTGCGCAGAACACAAAGGAAGAGAAGGACACAAAGAGGAATCAGGGGTTTTTGTACGAAGGCTATGCCTGAGTATCACGATAAGATAACGGACAAGGATTATTGTCCGAAGATAATGCGTGGGCTTCACGATAGGATAGCGGACAACAACCCCTAATCCCCCCTTTGTGTTCTTTGTTCCTTAGTGATCTTTGTGTGAGGTCTTCTTAACGCCAACGCCAAATAACGCGAAATCATACTTTACCGGGTCCTCTGGGCAATACTCCCGTAATTTTTCAGTCAGCATAATGACCGCTTTTTTATCATTGGATTTGCGCTCCAATAACCCCATCTTTCTCGCAATCCGCGAGACATGAACGTCAAGCGGGATGTATAGGGCGGCAGGTTTAATTTTTTTCCATAAACCTAAATCTACAGGGCCTTCGCGCACAAGCCAGCGCAGGGCCAGATTTAGCTTTTTGCAAGCGGAGCCGTTTTCGTCTTCTTTACCGGCGTCGGAAACGTGTATGGAGTACTCGCCCTTATTGGCCTTAGCCATCTCCTCGCGAAATAAATAAAACCCTTTCCATACGTCGCATTGTAATGAGGGATTTTTTTGTCCCATGCTTGAGCCGCCTGTTTTTTCACCCTGCGCTAAAATTAAGTTTTCAAGATTTCCGTATTTATCGAATATGTATTTAAAACCCTTGCAAAAATATTTTAAGTCGCTTTCAAAAAAAGTGCGGTGGATATTTTTGTCCTTTAATTTTTTATAACCCTCTGTTACAACAAAATTATACGGGTTAAAATCCATTAACGTAAACATTTTTTCCGCTGAGCGGAGGATAATGTCGCGCCGTCCCCACGCGATTGTTGCGGACAAAAATGCGGCTATTTCTATGTCTTCGCGTTTTTTGAAACGGCGCGGAAATTTGACGGGATCGCTGTCAATAAAATCCTTAGTGCAGATTTTTTTGTACCAGTAATCAAGATCGTGAGTAATTTGGCGCTTCCTGCGTTATTGTAATGTCATGCGGATGGCTTTCCCTTAAGCCAGCCGCAGTTATTTTTACAAACTTTTTATACCCATTAAGTTCCGCGATGCTTTTACATCCGCAGTAACCCATGCCTTTTCGCAATCCGGCGATAAGCTGGTTCATGTAAGTGCGAAGCTCTCCCTTGTATGGGACGCGCCCTTCAATTCCCTCCGGTACGGGTTCTTCATCCTTGCCAATCTGATAACGGTCACCGGAGCCGTCCGCTATCGCCCCCATGCTTCCCATCCCACGGTACTCTTTGTAAATTCTTCCGTCATAAATGATTTCGTTTCCAGGCGCTTCTTTTAACCCCGCGAACAGGTTGCCAATCATCACAACTCCCGCTCCCGCGCCAATCGCTTTTGTAATGTCCCCTGAAAATTTAATGCCACCGTCCGCAATTACCGGAGTTTTTGTTTTTGACGCTTCTTCGGCGCAATCCAAAACCGCCGTAAACTGCGGAATGCCAATCCCCGCGACAACCCGCGTCGTGCAGATTGATCCCGGCCCTATGCCGACTTTTACCGCGTCCGCGCCGGCGGCGATTAAATTTTTTGTCCCTTCTTTAGTCGCGACATTTCCGCCGATGATAGGTATATTGTAGTCTTTTTTAATTTGCCGAAACTGCGGAATTCCTTTTTGACGCGGGAGCGTGGAAATCTCCTGATGGAAGCGCGTGCGGCCCGAAGGACGCGGTCGCAAGCGCTAAAGCGACCAATACCAGAACAATCTGCAGAGATGAAACCGTCGCTAAAAAAACAGGCACGGCAAAAGAATGGTATGTCACGGATACAAGTTGCGCGACGCCGGGAAAACCGAATAATCCAAAAAGGTATTCAAAGTAAGTTTTTAAACAGAGAAACAATATCGTGTTTGGGGGCGGCTCCGGTTTTCTGGGCCGCCATTTTCCCTTTATTGTAAAT
>NZ_BDHF01000062.1:0-7757 GCF_054786115.1 Treponema sp. R80B11-R83G3
ATATTTAATAAATAGAAGTAAAAGAATGTTTTATAGAAAAATATTGAAGGTTTTTCTATTTGTATTTGCAGTATTTTTTTGCAGCCGCTGTAAAATTGTTCCATTAAATAATGAAGCCTTTATACCTGAAGATTTTTCTTTTCCTGTTTCAGGGAATATACTGGAAAAAAATAATATTATTAGCGTTCTTGAAGTTTCATTAAAAAGCAATAAAACTGTTCCAAATGCGGGAATATTACTTGAAGGGCAGATAAAAAAGCCAATACTGCAAAACAAGCCAACTGAAATGTTTATGCCAATGGTAAATTTAAAAAATCAAGGTGATTATATTAATGTTCGCGTTTTACCAAAATACAAACAATCCTATTTCTGGAGTGGAACTATTTCTATTGGCAATTATTCTACAAACGCGAATGTTACGTTTGACGCGTATGGCACGAAAAATGGAAGCGGTAAACAATTTATTTTGACAAAGGCGGTTATCGGGCAAACAAACCTCCAATTTGATGATCCTTTCGAGATTTCTGATCATGGTGAAGATTTCCCCTTCCTTGTCGGGTATTCAAATACAATATATGGCAGGTATAGAATATATGCTATATTTGGTAATTTAAATGAAAACATAATAATGGAATTAAAAAATTCTGTCGCATTACTGGTTTGTTTTTTACACTCAACAAAAGTATTAAAGGACATTAATAATGACTGGGATCTCCCATTATTTTATAGATATGTCTATCCGTATGGGAAATAAAGAAATATCTTTATTATATTTGTAATGGTCTGGAACTATTTTTTACCACATTGCCGTTCACCGTACTACTGGCATAGCCGCATGTCTTGGGACAACGCTCACTTTGCCTACAGAATTGATTTTATGTAATTGACAATATATACCAAATTGGATATACTTTCTTATATATATGGGCAAGACTATAATCAGTGAAGATGGACGCTTTGAATGGGATGAAAATAAGGATCGTCAAAATAAAAAGAAACACGGTTTTTCATTCAATGAAATTTTGGAAATCTTTGATGATCCTTCTTTTTTGGAGGGGTATGATTATGAACACTCTATTAAGGAGGAACGATATTATGGCATTGGATGTCTTAATAATGTTCTGTACATAATAGCATTTTACACATTGCGGGAAATAAGCGTATCAGGGGATGGAAATCAAAACCTGTCCTCTGGGAAAAACAAACCGCCCCGCGTTGTTGAACGCAGAAGACTCATTTCGGCACGGCGGGCGGATAGCGAAGAACAGGAGAATTACAATGATTACTTCAAAAAAATTAAACTCTAAACGTATAGCGGAAATAATGAACTTTCCCATCACTTATGATAAAGACAGCCCCAAATTAACAGCGGAGCAGATTGCCCGCATGAAACCTGCCAATCATGAATATTGGAAAGTAAAACCTGTGAAAGTATCTCTTTCCATAAAAATTGACGCTGATATTGCGGCATGGCTTAAACAGGGTGGTAAGGGCTATCAAACACGGTTAAACGCAATATTACGCCAGGCAATGGTTCAATCACCTTTAAAAGCCTAACCAATGCTTTCTAGCGTTGCTCTGTGGGTGAAGTGAGCAGTTAGAAATGTAAGAGCCGCTTTTTCCCCGCTTCTCTTCCTTTTTTCTTTTGTTTTATTCCCATCCCCTCGCCGATCCGCTCACGCTACCGCGAAATTTAGGCAGCAGTCACCATTTGCGCGTCCTTGTCAGTCTTATCATTGTTTGGTATGCTGTATCAAGAGGTTGAATATGGAACTTGATTATACCTATTGGCAAGACGGCGCGTTCTTTGTCGGTTTTCTTAACGATTATCCGGACGATTCTACTCAGGGTATCTCTCTGTCTGAACTTGAAGAAGCCCTTATTGAAGTCTACGAAATTAAGCAGGAAGAAAAAAAACATCTGTCCGAAATCCGTAAAACCGGAAAAGTTAAAATACCCGCATGAAAAAGGATAAATTGCTGGAACAAACGATTACACGGCTCGTGATATAATAAAAAAACTTTCAAAATAAGCTTTCAACACGCGACCCTCCCCATTTCTCTTCCTTTTTTCTCTTTTCTTTTGCTTTATTCCCATTCTCCCCGCCGTGCCGCTTTAGTCATAAACGGTGACAGATACTGCGCGCGGTACCTAACTTTTTATTTCTCGAATAATTTTTATTATTCTATCCGCATTACGCTAATAATTGTTTAAATTCTCTTTAATGATTTTAGGATGAGCAGTAGAGGAAAGGATTTCATTTCTCAATAACTCCATTGAAGTTAAAATAATAAGCGTAGTAGTATCGATTTTTCCTTCGTTAGAAAGAGAAACAAACATATTGTAACTATCAGATACTCCGAATTTTTCTTTGACGGCATTTTCTATTTTTGAATAAGTACGAAGTATTTCTAACTTTAAGGGATCACTTTCGTCGGATATGTCAATCGGGCATGGATTGATTTGCCCTTTTTGCCCCTCTTCTTTGTCGAGCAAATCATTAACAAACTTGTCCATTAACTTGATTATAAGGCCATCTTTAGTTATCTGAATAAATGTCAATTTTTTTAATATTTTTTTGATAGATCTCTTAAATACAAGGAAAAGAATCAAAACAACAACAGACCACGGTAAAATGCCTGATATGAACCTGCTTATCATTTCCAAAAAATAATTTATTTTCTCCATTTTTTTTACCTCTCATCATATAACAAATTTCCCGCTCCTCATACGAAGAGCGTCCGCGCATACCAGAGCCGCGCAAAACTCCCAACTCACTTTTCCCTCCTCTTCCTTTTTTCTCTTTTCATTTTTCTTTCTTCTTTTGCTTTATTCCCATCCCCCAGCCGAGCCGCTCACGCTCGAATCAAGGTTAACTGCCGGCCCTGCGGTAGTTTCCCTGCGCCTGTTGGAGACTGCATACACCGCATTACCATTATTACTCTGAACAACGCCGGAACTGTCCTTTACTACATTGCCGTTCACAGGATCGCTGGCATAGCCAGTAATGGTTCCACCGCCCGACTTGGTGAAAGTTCCGCCACTCACATACACCCCGCCGCCTGCGCGGTCAGCGGTATTGCCAGAGATTTCCCCACCAGTCATGGTAAAGGTGCTGTCGTCCTCCACATACACCCCGCCGCCGTAGCTGTAAGAGGAGGAACCAGAGGCTGTATTGCTGGAGATTTTCCCACCGTTCATGTTAAAGGTTCCGCTATACACATACACCCCGCCGCCTTTTTCGGAAGAGGAATTGCCGGAGATTTCACCGCCGCTCATGGTGAATCCGCTATATCCCACAAACACCCCGCCGCCATCGCCGCCTGTATTACCGGAGATATCACCGCCATTCATGGTAAAGGCTCCATTATTAGCTATTTGCACCCCGCCGCCGCTCCCACCGCCGTAGGGGGTGGTATTGCCGGAGATTTCACCGCCATTTATGATGAATGTTCCGCTACTTCCCACATACACCCCGCCGCCATCGTTGGAAACGGTATTGACAGATATTTTACCATTGTTCATGGTGAAGGTGGTTCCGCTACCCACATACACCCCCCCGCCGTAGTCGGCTGTATTACTGGAGATTTCACCACCGCCCATGGTGAAAGTTCCGCTACTCACATACACCCCGCCGCCATAGCGGAAGGGAGAGGTAGAGGAATAGGAAGAGTAAGTGTTACCAGTTATTTTCGCTCCGTTATTCATAATAAAGTTTCCACCGTTAAGAGAAACAAGTGAATTGTTATTTGCGCTTCGGCCAACAAGGGTAATGTTTTCATCAAGGATGAGGGTAACGCCTGTTCTAATGGTAAATAAAGAGCCATTTGCGTTAAGGGTTATTGTTCGTTCAACGCTGTACCCCAACAGGGTAATTCCCACGATTTTGTTGGAATAATCAAGGGTTTTTGGGGAAACTGATTCATCCAACCCCAGAACAATGTAAAAATCATCGTTGGTAACCGCGTTAGTTGAAATATATGTCAATGAATCTGTAAGGTTCTGATTGCCGATTTTTACCGCGCTTCGGTACAATCCTGGCCTGCGTACATTATCCGGCGTACCGCTTGCGCTTGGTCCATAGGCGGAAACGCCGTTGGCGTTCTTTGCCCGAAGGCGGACATAATAAGTCGTGCCAGCTGTCAGTCCGGTTATGTACGCCTGAGTTCCATCAGTGGTTGTCGCAAGCGTTGTCGGCGTGCTGCTTGTCCCATAGTACACTTCATATTCATCAGCCCCCGCTACTGTTGTCCATGTTAAAATCAACTGTCTGTAATCAGGGCTTAATATCGGCGTACCTGGAGTACCAAGCGGCTTGCCACTGACCACCGTGCTTACCGTTCCCGCGCCATTGGCGTTCTTGGGCTTTACCCACACGTTGTACGTTGTCCCATTGGTCAAACTGCTGATTGTCGCCGTTGTTGTTGAAACGGCCTGCGTCGGGCTTCCCGGCATTGTACTGCTTGTACTATAATACACGTCGTACTCGTCCGCTCCGGCAACCGCTGTCCAGCTTGCAGTCAACTGACCGCTACCGGATACAAGCGTTACCGCCCCCATATTGCCAATAGGCTTGGCGTTTACAACCGCGCTCGCGTCGCCTGTTCCTGTGGCATTCTTTGGCTTTACCCACACATAGTACGTTGTCCCATTGGTTAAACTGCTTATTGCCGCCGTTGTTGTTGGGGCGTTGATTGTTTGCGAAGCGCTCGCCGGTATTGAGTTTGTTGTATTGTAGTAAACTTCGTATTGATCCGCTCCGGTAACCGCCGTCCAACTTGCCGTCAGTTGGCTATTAGCCGACACAAGCGTTACCGTTCCCATGTTCCCAAGCGGCTTGCCGCTCACAACCGCGCTTACCGCACCCGCACCAGTAGTATTTTTAGGCTTAACCCAGAAATAATACGTTGTGTTGTTGGTCAAACTGCTTATTGCCGCCGTTGTTGTTTGGGCGTTAATTGTTTGCGAAGCGCTTGCTGGTATTGAGTTTGTCGTGCTGTAGTACACATCGTATTGATCCGCTCCGGCAACGGTTGACCAGCTTAACGAAACCTGTTCATTGCCAATGCCCACCGTTATCGTCCCCATATTAGCAATCGGCTTGCCGCTTGCCATGGGGCTTGCACCGCTGGTTCCGTTGTCGTTAACTGCTTTTATCCAGAAATTATATGTTGTCCCGTTGGTTAATCCGGTAATCGTTTTATTTGTTTCAGTAACGGTAAATGATACCGTGGAGGGTATTGTGGTGGTTGTGCTTTGATAAATCTCGTAACTGCCTGCGCCCGGTACTGTAGTCCAACTAATTGTAACTTGCTGGTTTCCCAGACTTACTGTCGGTGTTCCCGGCGTCGCTATCGGTACTCCACTGACCACTGTGCTTACCGCTCCCGCACCATTGGCGTTCTTTGGCTTTACCCACACATAGTACGTTGTCCCATTTGTCAAACTACTGATTGTTGCCGTTGTCGTTGTAACGGTTTGCGATGAGCTTCCCGGCATTGTACTGCTTGTACTATAGTAAACATCGTATTCAGCCGCACCGGCGACTATTGTCCAGTTTGCCGTCAGTTGCTCGTTGCCAGATATAAGCGTTACTGTCCCCATATTGCCAATGGGTTTGGCGCTTACAACCGCGCTTGCGCCGCCTGTTCCTGTGGCGTTCTTCGGCTTTACCCACACATAGTACGTTGTCCCATTGGTTAAACTACTTATTGCCGCCGTCGTTGTTGAAACAGTCTGCGAGGGGCTTGCCGGTATCGAGTTACTGGTATTCCTGTACACATCGTATTGATCCGCTCCGGTAACCGCCAACCAACTTGCCGTCAACTGACCGTTAGCCGACACAAGCGTTACCGTTCCCATGTTTCCAAGCGGTTTCCCGCTCACCGCTGTGCTTGCGTTACCTGCGCCGTTTGCGTTCTTAGGTTTAACCCAAAAATAATACGTTGAGTTATTGGTCAAACTGCTTATTGTAAAAGTGTTTGCCGTAATTGTTTGCGTCGGGTTTACCGGCATTGAGTTGGTTGAATTCTGGTAAACCTCGTACTGATCTGCTCCGGCAACGGTTGACCAGCTTAACGAAACCTGTTCATTGCCAATGCTCACCGTTACAGTTCCCATATTGCCAATGGGCTTACCGCTTGCCATCGGGCTTGCCCCGCTGGTTCCGTTGGCGTTTACAGCTTTTATCCAGAAATTATACGTTGTCCCGTTTGTAAGGCCGGTAATTGTTTTATTCAGTACCGTAACGGTGTCTGTTGGCGTATTGGGTATCGTTGTTGTGGCGCTGTAATAAACGTTGTAACTGCTTGCGCCGGGTACTGTTGCCCAGCTAAGCGTAATTTGCTGATTTCCCGCGCTTAGGGATAACGCGCCTGGCGTCGCCATCGGCACTCCGCTTGCCACCGCGCTTGCGCTGTTGGTTCCATTGGTATTTTTGCCTTTAACCCACACATAGTACGTTGTCCCATTAACAAGACTGCTGATTGTCACTGTTGTTGTTGAAACAGTTTGTGTCGGGCTTTCGGGCATTGTACTGCTTATACTATGGTAAACTTCATACTCGTCCGCTCCGGCGACCGTTGTCCAACTTGCCGTCAGTTGGTCATTGCCAGATACAAGTTTAACCGTTCCCATGTTGTCAATCGGCTTGCCGCTCGCCATTGGGCTTGCCCCGCTGGTTCCATTAGCGTTGACCGCCTTCACCCAGAAATTATACGTTGTCCCGTTGCTCAGGACGGTAATTGTTTTACTCAGTTCCGTGACTGTAAATGACGCTGCGGTGGGTATTGTCGGGGTGGCGCTGTAATAAACTTCGTAACTGCTTGCTCCCGATACCGCCGTCCAGCTAATGGCAATTTGCTGGTTTCCCGCGCTTACTGTTAAACTGCCCGGCGTTGCCAACGGCGTTCCGCTTGCCACAGTACTCGCGTTGCCAGTGCCGTTGGCGTTCTTAGGCTTTACCCACACGTTGTATGTCGTGCCGTTGGCAAGACCGCCTATTACCGCCGTTGTTGTTGGAGCGTTAATTGTCTGCGCAGGGTTTCCGGGTATAGTGTTGCCTGTACCGTAATACACTTCATATTGATCCGCTCCGGAAACCGCTTGCCAACTAAGGGCAAGTTCACCGCTTCCGCCTGTTGTCAGCGTAACTGTTCCAATGTTGCCGACTGGTTTTGCGCTTGCTGCAGAGCTTATCGCTCCGGTTCCGGTCGAGTTTTTGCCCCTTACCCACACGTTATACGTCGTGCCATTGACCAGTCCGCTGATTGCCGCCGATGTAGTTGTAACCGTCTGCGTCGCAGTTTGCGGCGGGTTTACTCCTGTTCCGCAGAACACTTCGTATTGATCCGCTCCGGCAATCGCCGCCCATGCCGCGGACAGTTGTCCGTTGCCGGCGCTTATGGTTGGCGCTGTAGCGTTGGCAATGGGCTTGCCGCTTGCGACAGGGCTGAATGTGCTTGTGCCTATGCCGTTTTTAGCTTTTATCCAAATATAATAAGTCGTTCCGTTTGTCAGGTTTTCTATTGTCGCGGAAAGCGAGGCGGTAATGTCCGCGCCGTTTTTGGTTGCGGACGCGGAATTGTTAGCCGTACCCGTCCACACCTCGTATGCCGTTGTGCCTTCTACTGCCGCCCATGTAACGGTTACTTTCCCGTTACCGGTACTGACTGACGGCGCCGCTGGAGTTCTCGGGGTATCATTAAACGCTGAGGGCGTCCCCGTCGCCATCGGGCTAAATTCGCTTGTGCCTACCG
>NZ_BDHF01000063.1:0-9524 GCF_054786115.1 Treponema sp. R80B11-R83G3
GCCAAAGCGCAAATAGTTTTGGTTTTTATATGTAAATTGATCTGATGAAATATCCCATGGGATGCTTTTTAATGATTCCCCCGTAAAACTATCCGTAAATACGCTTGAAATAATATAATCTTTATCGGGCACGCATAATAGCGCAAAACTGTTTTTTGTGGGGTTAATCATTATTAATTTTTTAATTACTTCTTCTATTTCCCAGTCAACCGTAGTTATGGCGATTAATTTTCCGTTTTTAAATATTCCAGCCCCCGCCGTCGTCATTAAACTGAACGTGCCGGTATCGTCAACATAAGGTTTTGTCCACACAACTTGAAACGGCCGCGTAACGCCTTGTGATATTTCACGGTACCAATTTCTGTTATGGTAATCATATTCATCCATAAAAAAAATATTGTCGATTCTCGCTTTATTTGTCGCCTTATCAAGAAACGCGTAAAAGCCGGCGCGCAATCTGCCGGGATTGAAAGCATAAGGTTCAAACCAAAAACCGCCCCCTACGGCGTTTACAAGCACGCCTACTGCGTCCAATACAAATTCTTCCCCAAATTTTTCCGATTGTTCTTCGTAGCAAAGCCGTCCGCCTAACGCGTAAAAAACGGCGCTTCTTTCCAATTCGGCAATCATTTTATTTACTTTTTCAGTTTCAATATCAAGAGTTTTTTGTATGCTTTCAAGGCGGAGACGTTTGTAATTTTCAGTTGTCTCAATCGCATAAAATATAAACGAAGAGCCTATTAATATAATAAAAATAAGGACTATAACTAATATTTTTGTTCTGATTGAATTCACAATATTTAATTTGTAACAAGCATTTCTTTAAGCGCGACCATGCCCAGTACTTTCTTTACGATTTCGGACGGATTATCAATTTTTAAATATCCGCCTTCTTCAGTCGCCTGTTTATAGTTTTTTAAAATTACCCTTATCCCGATAGAACTAAGATACTCAACCTGCGCCATATTAAGAATAATATTTTTATTCCCGTCGCTTAACGCCTTCTCAAGATTTAAAAGCAGCTCATTCGCGCTATTTGAATCTATGCGCCCTTTGACGGAAATTTTGCATATCCCGTCTATTATATTTTGGGTAATTTCAAGGATGTTTTCCGCCATATTTTTCTCCTAAATGAAGAATTTCTACCACTAACCACACGAACTAGTACCTTCGGTACATGCACAAACAGCGACAAGCTGAGTGGTAAAACTTATACTTACTGGATAGCCCCATATTTTATTATAAGCGAATAGAAAGCGATTGACAAGTTTACATCTTGACAAAAACACCAATTTTCTTCACATTAGAGTAAATCTCATGGTGGATGTAGCTCAGCGGTAGAGTCCCAGATTGTGGATCTGGTCGTCGCGGGTTCAAACCCCGTCATCCACCCTAAGGTCTATGATGGAAATAATTTTTTTACTAAAATAAAATTATTATTTTTGCGTAAAAAGCGGGGTTTGAAGGGTTCAGCCCGCCGTAAGGAAAAGCCGCCATGGAACCTCAACCGAGACCGAAGGTTGAAGGTTCCCCTCTTGATGGCGGCGGCAGGGCTGAACCCCGGCCCGGAATGAGGCAACAGGATGTTGCCGAATGTAGGGCAAACCCCGTCATCCACCTTAAGACTACGGCGCCTGTAGCTCACCTGGATAGAGTACCAGACTTCGAATCTGGTGGTAGCCTGTTCGAGCCAGGCCGGGCGCAGAAAATTAACTCATAATTTATTCTCTTTTTCTATAAATTTTTAAATTTTAGAACTTGATCGAGTTAAACAAACCCGATCAAGTTCTAATTCCATGAAATTAGACCGCATTATCAATTTTTTTCATGTTTCTATCGGTTGGTGTCCAAAGACGCTCGGATTTTCCATAATCCGTGACGTTTAAATGGCGCTCAATAGTTTCTGAGCCTAAGTAATTGGTACGGTCGTTGAATATCAGGCCGTACTGCCCATCTAGATAAAAACCCATTTGCGCGATTTCTTTATTTGCAGAATCAATCACGCTGACAAGGCCATGGCGAATTTCAATACGCTCTTTGAATTTTAGATCTTTAACTTCATCATAATTTAACAACGGTTCTTTGCGTTCGGCTCTCGTATTTATATCGAATATTTTGCTACCCATATTTCCCGGGTTAGTGACAATATACCCATCTGTAGTAAGAACAGCAGTTTTTACTGGCCTTCCGTTATTAAAACGGTACTGTTCTTTGAAGTCAGATGATGAGTAGCCTATTACAAGACCGTCGTCGGCATAGCTGAAAAAAACTCCTGTGGAGGGTATGATGCCGTTTATTGAGTCAGTATGCCCCTCATTGATTATTCTTTTTACATTGTTTTTTGTAAAAACGATCATTGTTGGTCTTGTAGAGGCAGAGGCGTTGTTGTTAGCATAATCGTAGGCGGAGACATATATGCCGTCAGCAACAACTACGCCTTGTTTGGCGGGACGTATTTCTGGAGTCCTGAACGATAACTTACTTGTCTTGTCAATGATAGGTGACGGAGCAGTTGCCTGTTGGTTAGGCTGCGGCTCTTTTTCGGGTCTGGGTACTGGGATTTTATCATCTTTTTTTTCCATCTCCTCGACGCTCTTGCGAATCATTCTTATGACCGCCTCCCTATCCAAGGGATCGCTTTCTAAATCTACGTCCCCAGCGCTTAACATAAAAATCCATTTCCCATTTTTCTCAATTAGTTTTGCTAATAGAAGAGTCTCTACCCCCATTCTATCAAGCATGACATACCCTGTCTCATCAGAAACAAAGGAATTCGGATCTATTTTCATGTCATTTAACACTGGTAGTACGCTTTTTACCAAATTTAAAACTATAATTGAGCTATTAGCCTGAATAAACGCACCCTCATACATCATGATGGACAAGGTTAGCGCCCTTTCAACGAAAGCTGCTGAGTACTTCTTGTCTCCAAATTCAGTGAACAGAACATTTGAAGGGTCAATGTGGAACTCTATTGGCCCTGTTGCAAGAAGCGTATTGGGCTTTATGAGAGGTATGATCTTAAGCAGTACTGGTTTTATAAATCCTTGAAACCCATCAGGCTCCTGCGCCGCAAATACCGTGTTGAGCGTTATCAGCATCAACACTCCGATAAAGAATACTTTTCGTTTCTTCATACAACACTCCTTCCAAAAATAAGTTTTTGGTACTTAAAACAAAAATATCACGGAATATTCCGTTATATTTAACCTGCCAAGTAATATATGACCGTCATTTCCTCCTTATTGCTTTCTAAAAGCGAGACGAATCCCCACAAGCGGAGATGGAGTCTCAGGATCTATCCTACCCCGTAACGCCGGTCTAAAACGAGAGTGGTCGTCAAAGTAGCCTTTTACAACGCGATCAGTGCCTTCATACGGTCCGGTAGGGTCAATGGTTTGCTCCAGTTCATATTCCCCAAAGAAGCTGGAAGTTATCTCTAAAACTTTGTGATCTCTGTTAGCGAGTATTTTATTTGGGTAGGTTTTATAAAAGGCCTCCGTATGTTCCTCTTTCGGGATAAAAAAACCGGTTGTGTTGTATTTTTTATTTAAAAATTTGACAAATTCGTCAGCAGCCTGGTTATAAGATACGTTTGTTTGGGGAGAGTCTGGATTTAATATTTTTGCGGGGTTTTCCTTCCCTGTTTCTTTAAGATAAATATCGTAAAATTTTTGAGTAACTAGGTCGCTCATGATTTTATACTCTGTAAGAAAAACCTGATGGAGAATTTCAAAACTGGATTCCGGTTCACCTATCTCGTATAAAGCTGTCGGCATATCCGTAAAAAAATCATTTAAAAATTCATTAAGGGGAGCCTCTTTTTTTGTCACTTTATATCGCCAAATCTCTTGTAAAATGAATGTTAAATTTTGCGTAACGCCGCTAACTGTATCCTGCATCGACCCTGAATGATCAAGCATGATATGCAAAGCTACAGGAATTTTATTATCAATGTCAACTTTAATCATATCCAATAAAATATTTAAATCATCTTTATTTAAATTATATCTTTTGCCATTAGAGGTAAGCCTCCTCAGTAACGATTCGTTTACGCTTTTTGTCTTTCCTGTAATAACGATTGGAAATACCGTCATTGAGTTCTTTATTTTGTCTATCACAAGATTTTCAAGCTGAGACATTTTAAAAAAAAAGCGCTTTAGCATCATTACTTTTTAAGAGGTCCTGTCTTATCAAGTTGGTTAAGTAGTCAGTAATCAGCAATAAGTAGTGTTTTATGCCAGGATATTTGTCTGACAATTGATCCGCATCAGAATTTATATGGTCAAAACATGGGATTATAGGCGTTTCTTGATACTTGGGGTGGTCTTTAAAATTTTTTATCATTGATTCATTTGCGTCATTTAATTGTGATTCAGTTGTTAATTCAGTATCAACAATTTTCCAGATAACAGGATCGCCTCCTATAGTATAAATAGTTGTATAGACTATAGCATCCTCTGCAAAGATAATTTCAAATGTTATGATTAAAATTACAAACATTAATATTTTTTTTCTTCATTTTATTTTCCTCCTATCAAAAAATTTGAATTTTACCACGAACCACACGAACGGTACATGCACGAACTTTTTACGCATATCTTGTCGCCGTTCGTATTGATTCGTGTGGTTCGTGGTTGAAATTATTCTCTTTCTACATCTCCAAAATAAGCTCCTATTTCTTCAATTTCATTACTTCGCTGTCATCCATCTCTCTCCGCTTTTTATTTTGCTCTATGAAGAGATATTTTTTCCCATTAAAATCTGGTGTTGTCTGCGTATAAATATCGTTGGAACTTTCGCTGCCTGGGGTTACATACGCAGCACTCATATCAGGGAAAAAAAGGTGGTATCCATTTAAGTTAAAAGAGCCATAATTTGAATTAAAAACATTAACTTTTTTTTCCATATCTACCCCGATAATAAATGATTCGTTACCGCAAACATCAGCCATGTTGGGGATATTTTTGATCTTAATAAGCTCTTTTCCTGACGCGATATCATAGCCAATGATCATACTGTTCTTTTTATCGTAGAACGATATTTGTGATTTTTTATTAAATTTCTCTAAAAAGCTTAATGAGCCGTCGAATGTGATTGTATTTGGAAAAATACTTTCACGGTCGCCCTTCCATGAATAAAATTTATTATTGGAAGAAAGTGACCCGAATCCGTTATCACCTGTTATTATCAAGGCTTTTGTATCATAACCGGCAAAAGATCTCGGAATTACGTGATAAAGAACGGGACTATTATCAATAATATTATAAATTTTAATTGCTTTAACATCGCTTACGATAAAACGTGTATCGTTAATAAAATTTGATGTAAACACATCGTGTAAATTATTAAAAATAAATTTTTGATTGCCTTCGCCGAAGTATTCGATTGTATTATGTTCGGTAAGTAATAACAAATTTAGATTTAGCTCATTTACACATTTTATTTTATTACCTGCTTGATAGGTTGTTTTTAATTTTCCATTTTTATTATAAAAATGCAATTTTGAGTCTTCAATAACGGTTATTTCATCATTACTGTTAAAAAACATATTTGTATCTTGATGGTAATATGTTAAATGAAATACTTCCTTGTGAGTTTTTGAATCGATAACATAAACATTTACCGATTCATCCAACGGATTAGACACTGAAGTAGAGTAAAATTTGCCACTCGGGCTGATAGCCTTATTTTGAGGCGTAAGAAGCTCATCTGGTCTGTGAAGAAGACGAATTGGGTATCTCCTCGTTATATTAATGTTACTGGATTCCCCATGTTTCAGCGTTACTGTCTCAGGATCAATCGTTAACGGGTACGAAGAGCTGGTGCTTACTGAGTATTTGCCCGGAGGCAAATAGAATGTTCTTTTTCCAACTTCAACTGTTTCATTTACACTTTTTGGACCGCTTAAGTATAATTTTGCGGTTATATCAGTTGTCACATTTACAGTTCCAAACTCGTCCCTAACATGAATGAGCTTATCAAAACATGAAAAATACACGTTGAAACCGTCAGTAGCGAACGCGTCAATAGGCTGGTTCGCTCTATAAAATAATGACGCATTTTTATTGGCTATATCAAATTTGTAAATACCATTTCTCTCAGTATCCGTTACGTAAAAAATTATTTTTTTATCTGGACTTATTGCCGCTTTCACGGCACATACATCCAAAAGGATCTCTTCATTACTGATTTCCGGTTTTTTTTCCACTTCTATCTCATCTTTTTTGGAGATGCTTTTGTATATAATGTTCCAATTGTAAGTGTAAGCCTTAATTTTTTCTGATAAAAAGAGCATTTTGTTTCCACTAGATCTTAATATTCCGTTAATGAGACTGCGTTGTTTTAAAACTGTTGGTGAGACCAATGATCCGTGTTGGGGATTTTTTTCTCTGGAATCGTGCCGTAAGTAAACTCTGCTATTATTACTGACATCGACCGCAAAAAGATATGTTGAATCAGAATCGTTTGAATACTGTATAGTTTTTATTGCGCTCGAAAAGCTTCCGTATTTGGTGTCACTTTTTCTAAAGCCTGTACCGTAATAATTACTGATATACTCATTCATATTGCCTTTCTCGTCACCAACGCCTAGACTGCTGTTAAAATAATCTATTGCTGTTATAGGATCATTGATCTTCAAAATCTGACTTGTAATCTTCAGAGTGTCTTTATCGAAATAATTCAATATTCCGTCTTGTCCTCCCATCATAAAAAGTGACGAATCTGAAGAAGGAGCAAGCGCATTGATCTTAACGCCTTTTTTTGGTATATTTTCCATAATAAAGGTGCCGCTGCCATTTTCCTGGGCATATAAAACTACGCCCACCGCAAAAATAGCAGTAAAAAATAATGTTTTTTTCAGCATTTTTCTGCCTCCTATAAGTTATTAATAAATTGTCCCATGAATAGAATTTTTTATGTGCACTTGACAAGTAATAGAATTAAAGTGCGTAAACTTTCGGGTAAATAAAAATAGGCTGCCCAAAAATATTACTTCTTGGACAGCCCCTGTTTAATGTAAACGTTTTTATTCGGTTTTTATTCGTAATATGCAAAAACATAACCTATATAAGCCGTCCCGTCCCCTGCTCTGCCTTGAAATCTTAGCTTTGTCGGCTGATAATTGCTTACATATTCAAATTCATGCGGTGTTTTAAGAGAGTAACCGCCCCAACTCGAAGTAACTGTAAACCAGTATGTATCCGTCGGTTCATCCCGATCATCAACGAAAGCTTGTATGTAAGACCAGTCATAATTCGTCATCGACTGTCCGCCATGCAGGTACACTATTTTTGTTTTATAAGCTCCGCTTGAATTTACCGTATATTCAGGCGTTTCAAATTGAGTTAATCGGCCTGCTCCAATCCAGTCGCCGTCTTTAATAATTTCTTCAGCGCAAATAAGGTTACAGCGCAAATTAAAATCTTTAACGGCGCATTCAATCCAGCCGATGCCGCCATATTGGGACATCTCAACAAGACAACTATAATAGACAGGAACGTTTTTATCATCAATTTCAGTGTTTATTATTGTAACATTATCAGATGAATAGACGGTTGGCATAGCGGTTCTTGGATCTCCAATATACCCTGAATCTTCATAATTGATAACAAAACTTATTACTGCCTTTTTATTTTTGCGGACAGCGACAGTTTCATTACTAATCGACGCTAAAACAGCGTCTTCGTCAGATGGTAAGTTTGAATTTTTTGTTGTAAATTCGATACCTGTAGGTTCACGGTAATAAACAGGCGGTGGCGGCATCACTCTAACTTTATAAATTTCTGAATTAACATATTGTTTGCGGATGCCGTTATCGCTGAAAAATTCTACGTAATAATAATGGATACCAGTTTCATCAGGGTTTATGGTCAATGTTTCAAGATAATTCCTGCTTATTCCCGCTCCATTGGCGACTTCCTGAAAAGGGCCGCGAGCTATACTTCGCATCCACCTCCATTGAATAGGTATCGGGTTACTGGCATTGTCTCCGATATAAAAATTTTCCCCTAACGTGGTAAATTCTTTTACCCTCATCGCTCTTTCCAACGGATCATAGTAGTCATAGCGGTAAAGATACAAATTATTCCACTCATCGTTGATTGATAAAGTTAGCGCAATACTGGAACTTGTATCGTAATCCACAGATTCATCTTCATCAATAATGATAGGCGTTTCAGGAGTATCGTTACCGATCCATGTAAAATTTATGGTCAGCGTATTAGAGCCTTGCTTCAGTTGTTTGATCGATTCCCCCAAAGCTATCACGTTTAAAGCGTCATTATTGATTGAGTCAAAAGCCTCAACAACGAATTTTGTGTACCCGATTGAAAGTTTGTCGATTGTAACCGGAAACTGTTCAATGTAAAATATTTCGTCGTGTTCCTGCCTGACAACCGTCTTTTGATCGCTTTCCAACAGATACGCCATAATTTTGTAGCCCGTTATTTCACTTACCTGATGAAGTGAACGGGATACTCCGCTTACCGGCAATGTTATCTTAATCGAAGCACTTTGCTCGTCAGAAGGTAACTCCGGATTTAAACATGCCGCAAGTAATAATACTGCGACAAGCGCGATGCCTGTAATAAACCGGCATAAAATTAAAGTCGCTTTCATAAGGCGCCTCCTAAAATGATTTATACAGGTATTATAAACATTGCAATTTTTCTATAGTTCACTTGCTAAGTAATTTTGTAAAGTAATATCAATTTGCCTTTATTTTTCTTGCTTTTTATTCTAAAATAAACCTACCCTGAAAATGGGCTTTTTTGAGAATAGAATTGGGGGAAAATATGAAAAGTTTAAAAAAACGGTTTCTCAGCGTTGTATTGTTTTTATTTCTTATTACCGCGCAGTCTTTTGCAGATGATCAAAAATATATAAGTGACAGAACAAACGATACAAATAATCTTCTTAAGTTTTATGGTTCCAATCCAAACATGACTATAAATACGGTAAACGCAAATATAGACCCCGGCGGCATTAGATTCGGAGCAACATCTAAGCCAGAATCCTTTAGCACTATGGGGAGCATTCTGGGGGTGGCAAATGTCACCCTTAATTATTTGGGGCAAAACGCTGACGGCTCCCGCTTAAAAATTACATTTGGTCCCGATACCGTTATTATTGATGATTTATACGATTGGATGTTACTGCCAACGGCAATGTTTGTAGACAGCGGCATTAACAACTGCGTAAGCATGTCCGGTAAACCCAAGAATATAAAGCGTGAAGACGGAACATCAGAAACAGAAAGAAGCGCTTTTGATAATTTAAAAACTCAAACATACGGAAAGAAAAGCGTATATTTTGCGGAATATCATCCGGCGTTTGTAAATACTTTCGCCGGGTTTAATCTTTTCCTTGTTGACGCGATGCTCCTTGACCTTGATTTGCGTAACGTTACAAATAATATAGGCGTTGTAAAAGGTTATAACGACAAATATATTTTTGATCAAAACTCAAGTGATCTTTCCGCAAAAAAAATATCTGACAGAATGATAATTGATACTAATAAA
>NZ_BDHF01000064.1:0-7183 GCF_054786115.1 Treponema sp. R80B11-R83G3
CAAAGGATCAACTCTTCCCTTTTCATCATTAGGTAATTTAAATAATGGTTCTAAAATAATATTTTTTTCGTTTATTACATCAAGTCTTAATCGCCCGTCAGGAAACGGAGAAACTGTTTCAAATGTGTCTTCATTTATTTGTTTTAACAGGTAAGTTCCTTCGCGTATAGCCCACAAAGGATACCGTTTTTTTATTTCCATATAGATATGGCAGTCTTTTGGATCGATGATACGATATTCGGTTAAATACGGTAATTCTCCCCAAATGCCAACAAGGGGGTAATTTTTATTTTCTTGTTTACCAACCCTTTTTTGTAAACCATAATTTGTTTTGCCTTCCACTAAAGACAAAGTTGTATAATTATTACCAAATTGTATATTATAAATTCCTTCATATAATGTATCTTTTAATATAAAAAGTTTATCTTGTTTATCTGTTTGATATCCTATTGAGAATGTTTCCTTTCTAAGACGCCTCTGATACATTATTCTTCCGGGTAACACTTCTAATTTTCTAAAAACAACTTCATAAAGTTCAATTATGTCATATTCGGAATCAAGAAACCAATTATGCTTAGTAAGCCAGTCATATTTTTCCTCTGCGAAAAGGGACAGGGAAACCGTAAAGAATAGGGCGAAATAAATAAATTTTTTCATATATCCTCCTAATAGATCATATTAATAATTTTTAGTAGCTAAATATATATCACAACGTAATACCTCACTTGGTTTAAAGCTTGATTTAGAGTTAAAATGCCCAGACGGTTTTAAGGGATTAGCGACATTAAATTTGTCTATACTAATAATATTACCTGTTTTATCTTTTGTATATTCAATACTTGTTACTGCTACAAAATGTGGTTCTGTTTTCTTTATGGGGTCTTGTATTTGTAGGATCATATAATATTGTTCATTAGATGATGTAATTTTATTAAATGTTTCAATGGTTGGCAATTCTCTTATATTTATTTTTTCATTGACTTATTTTTTGATTTCTTTTATCTTAAAAATGAGGTATTTAATGAATTATAAATCTTTTGCTTTTTTTATGGTTGTTTTTATCCTTTTCTCTTCATGTGCAACAACTAAAATATTTTTTGATGATACTATACCACTTGAAGAAACTGCAATTATTCAACCGACAGTTTCTATAAAAATTATTGAATTTAATGGCAAGAAAGTAAATTGGAGTTCGGGAGATTGGGGTACTGAAATAACAATACCATCCGGCGAAGCGAATTTAACCGTAAGCGTTGCAGTAGAAAGAGGAAATTATTTTTACACTGGTGGTAAATTGAAATTCACATATGATTTTAAAAAAGGGCAAAAATATTATATAACTTGTAAAAATATTTATATTGAAGAAGTTGAAGCTGATATTGGGATTATAAAAAAAAAAACAGAAAAAACAGATGTAATAAGGGCAAAGTCAAAATAAGTATGTTGGATATTTTTTAAAAATGGAAAATAATAATTATTTTGGAGGAGTTAATATAATGTATAAATTAAAGATACTAATTTATATTTTTCTAGTATTCGTATTAACATCATGTTTTTCGACCCCGCCTAAAAATGATGCTCAAGAAGCAATAGTCTATATTTATCAAAATCCATCTACAGAATATATTGAATTTGAATCAATTGGTTTAAGTATGCAATCAAAAATGGTAATGTATTCAATTGATCGAGATAATAAATTAATTATGATGGAAATAGGGTCATATTCAATTATTGATAGCGTTATAACTATAAATACAAAGAAAATTCAAGCAATCGGTACTATTACAGATGAAAAAATAGTTATTGATGATAAAGAATTTATTCGTTATAAAAAATAAATAATATACATAGGTACTCAAAAACTCCTCTTGACAAAAGCCTGATTTATAAATAATCTGCCATAAAAAGGGGACGGGAATAACTATTTGAAAACAATTTTTGTTGTAGATGACAGCGACACAAACTTGGCTAAAGCGGAAGAGGCTCTGGAAGATCATTTTAACGTGATGACTGTTCCGTCTGCGGCGAAAATGTTCGCTCTTTTAGGGAAAATTAAACCGGATTTGATATTATTGGACATAGAAATGCCCGAAATGGACGGGTTTGAAGCGTTGGAAAAGCTAAAAGTCGGCAATTGGGCTGATATTCCGGTAATTTTTCTAACAGGAACCATAAATGCCTCAATCGAAGAACGAAGTTCGGCACTGGGCGCGGTCGGTATTATTACAAAACCATTTTCCCCATCCACACTGCTTGAACAGATAAATTTAAATATTTAATACCATTTTTATCAATAATCGCTTATAATTTATAGTATCTGCCATAAGGGTGCTGTCTGGAGGAGCAATTTGCAGCCTAAAACCGAGAAAAACCGGGCAATAAATACCGTTAGTATTCAAATGCTCATCATTGTTATCGCATTTATAATAATGGGCGTTTCAAGTTTTATTTTCGCAAGCACTATTGAACACAAGCACTTGATAAAAGACGCGAAAAATGCCCTTGCTTTTACAGAAGCGGAAATAGTCTCAAATTTGCTGGAACCGGAAACTTTTCTTGAAGGGTATTCCGAAACAATCCGCAGTATGCTTATAAGAGGCGAGAAAGAGGAAGTTTTATCCGCTTATATGACATCTATTACCAATTTCATTATGAAAGATAAAGAGCGTTTAACCGGGCTAAATGCTACCCATGGCTATTTTTTTACATGGGGCGGAAAATACATATCTGGAAGAAAATGGACGCCACCTGAAAATTTTTCGCCCAATAAACAACCATGGTATCAAAGAGCAATAGACGCCAAAGGAAAAATCACTCTTTCTGAGCCATATAGAGACATACTAACTAGAAAAATAATTATTACATTTTCACGTTACCTTACTGATGATAATGACAATCCGTTAGCAATAGTATGCCTTGATATTGAATTGAACAGAATTTATAAACATGCAATATCAATAAATTTGACAAACAGCAGTTATGGAATCTTAATAAATAATAAAATGGAAATTATTGCCCATCCCGAACCAAAATTTATTGGTACAAAATTATATGACGCTGACAGCGGCGTTGCGCAATTATCTAATGAATTGGAAATGGGTATGAATATCTCGGAGCGCCGCGTTAAAAACTATATGTACGAAGATTCTATAGTTTATTTCATTAAAATTAAATACGATTGGTTTTTGGGCATTGTAATACCTGTTAAAGAATATTACAAAAGCGTGAACAACATGGCAATATTCCTTATAATAATTGGATCATTATTAGCATGGGGATTATGCACAATGTTATACTACATTACTCAAGCAAAAATGAAATCTGATATGAGAACTCAGCAAAAAAGCAACTTCCTTGCCACAATGAGTCATGAAATACGCACCCCTTTAAACGCTATTTTAGGCATGACTGAAATTCAAATGCAGGATGCATCTCATCCTCCGTCTACAAGCGAGGCGTTTCTTAAAATAAATAATTCAGGTAATTTACTTTTAAATATCATCAATGACATATTAGACCTTTCAAAAATTGAAGCAGGCAAATTGGAACTTGTACCGGTTAAATACGAAGTTGCAAGGCTGATTAATGACATTATACAATTAAATTATATCCGTTATGTGAGTAAACCTATTGATTTTAAAATAGAAGTAGATGAAAACATTCCAGCGTTCTTGGTCGGCGACGATCTTCGCATTAAACAGGTATTAAATAATTTACTTTCCAACGCTTTTAAATATACGGATGAAGGCCATGTTAAGCTTGCGGTTAACGCTGAATGTGTAGGGCGCGGCGGCGGCGCTGTTATTGTTACCCTTATTTTTCAGGTAAGCGATACCGGACAGGGAATGACTTCCGAACAAGTAAGCAAGCTTTTTGATGAATACACGCGTTTCAATATGGAAGCGAACCGTACAACTGAAGGCGCCGGGCTAGGCATGACCATTACGCGAAACTTAGTAGACTTAATGTACGGAAAAATAATTGTAAAAAGCGCGGTTGACAAAGGCACGGTAATAACGGTCAGGCTTCCTCAAAAAACAGACGGAATAGGCATTAGTGGAATTATTGGCAAGGAAACGGCGGAAAATTTGTGTCAATTTAAACTTAATAACGCTATACAATCAAAGAAAGCGCAAATAACCCGTGATTATATGCCCTATGGACAAATACTTATTGTAGACGATGTTGAAACCAATTTATATGTCGCAAAAGGTTTAATGACTCCTTATGGGCTTAAGATTGATCTTGCAACGAGCGGATTTGAAGCAATTGATAAAATCAAAGAAGGCAATAATTACGATATTGTGTTTATGGATCACATGATGCCAAAGATGGACGGCATAGAAGCGACAAAACAACTGCGAAAAATGGGATATACAAAACCGATAGTTGCCTTGACAGCTAACGCTCTTGCGGGACATGCTGAAATGTTTTTAAGGAACGGTTTTGATGATTTTATTTCCAAGCCAATAGACATACGCCAGTTAGATACCACTCTTAACAAACTAATTCGCGATAAACAACCAGCCGAAGTACTGGAAGCCGCACGGAAAGAAAAAGCTAAACTGGACAAAAAACAGCATCCCAGCAAAGGATTTCAACAAGCTGATTCACAATTGGCAAAAATATTTGCAAGAGATGCCGAAAAAGCCGTTGATATTATCCAAAACTCAATTAAAAATGACCTTAACGATGAAAAAGATATTCAGATGTATATAATAAACGTTCACGCAATGAAAAGCGCTCTTGCAAATATCGGAGAAAAAGAATTGTCTAATACTGCGTTAAGACTTGAACAGGCCGGTAGAGAAAAAGACATTAATGTAATATTATCGGAAACAAACGCATTTTTAGAAAAACTCAACATAGTTATAAAAGAAATAAAAAGTAAGGAAGAAAAAAATGAGGTAACAGAAGATTCTGAAGACGCAATAATTTTATTAAAAGAGAAATTACAGGTAATAAAAGACGCATGCGCCGAAATGGATAAAAAAATAATTAAAGGCGCATTAAACGGACTAAAAGAAAAAACATGGTCGCAAAAAACCAATGAACTTTTAAATTTGATTGAAGAACATTTGCTTCACAGTGAATTTGACGAAGTATCAACAATCATAGATGAATATAATAAATAAAAAGGGACACATTATGCAGGAAAAAACCTTCACTCTTAAAAACTCCGAAGTTGTCTGTTTTCGTAACAACACTTGCCTTTGTATTGGAACAGGCAGAATGGGACTCGCTCTGCAAAAAGAGTATTTTGAACAATTAAAACTTGTGCAAGAAAACATCGGGTTTAAATGGATTCGCGGACATGGTCTTTTCAACGAAGACATGGCTATTTATCAGGAATATAAAACTGAAGACGGTACTGTTGTACCCGAATACAATTTTACATATCTTGACTTTGTGATAGACAGCTATCTGGAACTTGACATACGCCCTTTTATTGAGCTTGGTTTCATGCCTCACGCGATAGCATCCGGTGACAAATCTGTATTTTACTGGCGCGGCAATATTACGCCGCCAAAGGATTACGCGAATTGGAACAAACTTGTCACCGCTACACTACAACACCTAATAAGCCGCTACGGCTCGGATGAGGTTACATCCTGGCCAGTTGAAGTCTGGAACGAACCAAATCTTACCCATTTCTGGAAAGACGCCGACAGAAAAGAATATTTCAAGCTGTTCCGCGAAACTATACTTACTATAAAATCAGTTTCCCAAAAATTCAGAGTTGGAGGCCCCGCCATTTGCGGCGTTGATGATATTTCCTGGCTTAAAGATTTTTTAAATTTTTGCCGTGACGAAAAGCTTCCCCTTGATTTTGTTACACGACATTTATATAACATCACAGTACCTGAAAGCGGCGGCAAATACGGCTATCCAAAACTCAGTCCGCTTTCCCGCGCTTTTGCGGAAACAAACCAGTCGCGTGAAATTATTGACAACTACCCCGAATACAACGGCATGGAAATGCACGTCACGGAATTTAACACATCGTATTCGCCGCGCACTCCCATACACGACACAAATCTTAACGCCGCATACATCGCCTATCAGCTTGCATACCTTGGCGACACAAGCGAATCATACTCATATTGGACATTCGGGGACATTTTTGAAGAATGGGGCGTACCTTTTACTCCTTTTCATGGGGGATTTGGCCTTGTCGCAAACGGAAAAATTTTCAAGCCTACATACTGGGCGTTTAAATTTTTCAGAGACTTAGGAAACGGCGAATGTATCCACCGTTCAGAGAACGCCATTGTTTTAAAAAAAGCAGACGGAACTTATCGCGGCATCGCGTGGAACATAATAGCAGCTAACAGTTCTTCCGCTAAAGACGGCGGTAAATTAACACTTTCTTTCATATTTGAAAACAACGCGTTCAAAGAGAGCGAGTACTGCATCGTTACAAAAACAGTTGATGAAGAAGTATGCAATCCGTTAAAAGTATGGCATGATATTGGAGAACCCGCTAACCCGTCAAAGGAACAAATTCTGCTTCTTCGTGAAAGCGCGTCACCGCTTATTAAAACCCAACGCGGATGCGGTACGCACACGGTCAACTTAACGCTTGAACGCAACGCGCTTACGTACTTTGAAGTTTTTCCTGCGCCAATAACAAGCGACCGCGGATTCGACTATGAACGCGCATTAAACATTGAGTTTGCGGATTAATTTTAACGGGAGAATTTTATGAAGACAAATGTTTATGTTGCCAGATGTGACAGTTATGAAAAAGCAGATGAGAAAATCAAAGATTTGCTTAATTTAATGGGCGGGATTGGACAATTTGCCAAAAATGGCGAAAAAATAACTTTAAAAGCAAATCTGTTAGGCGCTTCTCCGCCCGAAAGAGCGGTTAGCACCCATCCGTCAATAATTGCCGCAGTAGGCAAGCTTGCAAAAAAAGAAGGCGCTATTCCGTTAATAGCCGACAGTCCCGGTTCGGGCTACCTGTACAACGAAGCGACGCTTAAAAAACTCTATAAAACTTGTGGAATCTACGAGGCGGCGAAAGAATATATCGAAGCAAAAAAATATTTTTGGAACAGCGGAATGTTCGTTTTTAAAGTTAAAACATATCTTGATGAGATTGATAATCATTCAAACGATATTTATGTGGCATCACAAGAGGCGTTTAAAAACAGTGAAATTAAAAATAACATAATAA
>NZ_BDHF01000065.1:0-7193 GCF_054786115.1 Treponema sp. R80B11-R83G3
GGTCCGCCCTTTGGGATATATTTTTCCCTGCGGAAAGCCACACAACCGTTGCCGCCATTTCCAGAGGAAACCTCTATTGTTGCTTCATCCGCGAATTTTTCCACGCAAGAGGGCTATTGTGCGTCCTGAACTATCGAGGCAAGTTTGCGTCCTCTGCGTTGTGAAAAATTGACTTTCCCGTCCGCAAGGGCAAAAAGCGTATAATCGCCGCCGCAGCCGACATTGTCCCCCGGGTGAATCCTTGTCCCCCGCTGACGGGCAATAATTGTCCCTGCTTTTACCGATGTGCCTGCCGATGCTTTAATACCCAGATATTTAGGTTGTGAATCTCTTCCGTTTTTAGCGCCGCTTCCGCCGCGTTTCCGTGCCATATCAATTCCTCCTTAGAACTACAAAAAAAACCGGTTGGTTTTTTTGTAGTTCTTTAGAAGAAAACCGCATTAGCGGTTTTCTTCATTTGGTTTTGAAAACATCTAAAAACTGAAGTTTTTAGATGTTTTTAGTAATAGTAATTTCGCAATTTTTTGGGTATTCCTGAGCGACGGATTTTAGTCCTTCTATCAGAAAAACCCCTGTGGCAGAAAGAAAATCTTTTCCCTCCGCCTTATAATCGGCTTCCAGCCACAATTGGCCCTTTTCCGGAGCGCCGAACCTAATTGTTATCCCGTCCCTGCCGGACAGGACGCTTATTGCCGTCCTAAACAGAACCGATACGGCGGCGCAAACAATGTTGCCTTTGACTTTACCGTCTCCAGTACGTTCTGTATTTATCAACCTTCGCCAAAAGGTACGAATTTTACCTCTGGTCTTACCGGCTCCAGCGTGTCCATTAGCCTTACAGGCTCTTAAAACGCCGTCATTGTCCAGAACCGCTTCTATATCGATCAGGCTGATATATCCCCAATTTTAATAATCGAGTATTGCTGCCTGTGTCCCTGTTTCCGCCTGTAATCCTTCTTGGACTTGTACTTAAAAACAATGATTTTATCGTCTTTCCCGTGGGATTGTACCGTAGCGGACACTTTCGCGCCCTTTACATAAGGGTCGCCAACCTTTACCGAGTCGCCGGAAACCAACAGCACAGTTTCGATATTAACGGCTGTTCCCGGCTCGGCGTCAATCAAGTCTACTTTGAGCAGATCGCCTTTTTCGGCTCTATACTGCTTACCTTTAAATTCTACTAAAGCGTACATTTCTTTCTCCAAACAAGTAATACTATCTTTTAGCGTAAATGGGAAAAATAGTCAAGGGGCGAATTACACCCCAGCCAGCAAACTTTCAATATTATATAATTCCGGCATTTGGGTATAAAGAGGCTGTCGTTTTTTTCCGGCATCTTGTTTATCCATCTCTACCAAAGTTTTATACAACTCACTTAACAGTTCTGCGAAAACTTTTAAGTTGGACGAAAAATTACTGACTGCCATTTCCCGCAGAGTTTTGTCATGGCCGGGAGGCAGCAGGCTTATCTTGCTTTTAATTGTGGATTTGTTACGGGCAACTTCGATAAAACGGGCGCAGGCGGCAATTTGGCGGTACAATTCGTCAAGATTGAAGCCTTGATAACGGTACAAATCCATTTTTTCGGTGAGGACTTCTATTAAATCCCATGTGTTTTTATCGACCTGAATTTGCAGTAAAACAGGGCGTAAAAACCTGTTTGAAATATTTGCGCGATAATGCTCGCCAATCTGCTCAAGCAGCCTGATTATGTAAGGTTCTTTTATCCGATCCAAAAAAAGCCTCCAATTTTTTAATGATACTACTCATAAGACTGATTGACAAGCACATAGCGGGCAAAATACACTTATTTATGCGTTCATATAAAGCTAGCATTTTTTTATTGGCGGCTGTTTTAGTTTCCTGCGGTGATAATAAGACGGCGCAAATTTGGACAGATCGGCCTGAAATCGCCCTTTATAGCGAATTTTTTAATACGGCACAAGATCAGTACAAGGTTGCCGTAAAATATGTCGAATTTCCGGCTATGGAACTTAACAAACAAAACAAGCCGGATATAATAATCGCAAGCTGGCTTAAAAACGCCTCTACAGGATCAAGTTTTAAAACTCTGGATAATTTATTTGTGGCGAAAAAACTTTCAAGAAACATATTCTATCCGCGCCTTCTGGCTATTGGCAGGATAGATAGAAGCCAATATCTTTTGCCGGTATCGTTCAACATTCCGGCGTTGATTTTTTCCAGAAACAGGGAGCAGTCTTTATCAAATCAATTTACAATTGATTTTGACGAGTTAAAAAAATTGAGTAAGGATTTTAATACCATAAGCCGAGGGGTATATACGCGGATGGGTTTTTCTCCGTTCTGGAATGACAACTTTCTTATTACGACGGCAATGCTTTACGGCGCTTCTTTTCAGGAATCAAAACCTTTAGTCTGGGATTCTACGGCTTTAGAAAAATCAATGACATTTATCAACAACTGGACCAATGAGATAAATACCAGTACTCAGGCTGAAGATGATTTTACTTTTAAATACTTTTTTGAGCCGCCGGAAAGACTGATTCAGAACGGACGCATACTTTTTTCATATATGGAAAGCAGCGAACTTTTTTTGCTGAGCGAAGAAAGCAAAAGCCTTCTTGATTTTCGCTGGGTAAAAGAACAAGACAGTATTCCTGTTACGGAAGACACGGTTTATTTGGGGGTTCCAAAAAGGATTATGTCCAAAAAATCTGCTGAGGAGTTTATTATATGGTTTTTCAAGATTGAAAACCAACGCAGTATTTTGGAGTATTCCAGAGTAAACAGAATTAGCGAAAATATCTTCGGTATCTGCGGTGGCTTTTCGGCGCTAAACCTTGTTACGGAACAAATCTATCCGCTTTTCTATCCCGAACTTTTGGGACGAATGCCGCCGTCTGAGTATTTTACGCTCCCAAACGCACTGCCTGCAAACTGGTTAATTATCAAAGAGCGGGTGGTAATGCCCTATCTTCGTGACCGCGCCAGAAAGGAACGCCCAAACGACGTTTACCCCCTAGAGCGCAGACTTGCCGACTGGATGAGACTGAACCGTTAGCGACATTTTTTATTAAAAGTCACAAGTATTTATTCCGATATTTATAGTAGGAGTTTATTATGAATATCGGAGCGATACCAAGTCATGCATTCCCAAGTATGGGCTTTGCGATAAGCCGGGCGACAGACGGAAGAATGTCCCTACCCGTCTCTCCTGGAATGATGATTTATTCTCATTTTAAACATGTATCGGGAACTCCCGCCCCTGAAGGCACTCAAGGCGTAAACATCTCCAAGTTAAAAATCCTTGACACCTTGATTGAACATTTATCAAAAATGAAAAACCAGCCCCACGCTGATTTTGGCAATTTAGAAGGAACTGATGAAAGCCGAATTAACGCCCTAATAGACCAATACCAAAAGCAAATAAAAGCCACGCAATCTATGGGAGTCTACGCTCCCTCCGCGCCCGCTACCGGTGCGTTGTTCAATCTGTCAATATAATATTCGAAAAAAGCCTCACACAAAGAACACAAAGGAAGAGAAGATCACAAAGAAGAGGGAAGAAGTTGTGTGAGTAGTGAGCACAGTGAGCAGTGAGAAGTGAGCAGTGATTGTTGTAAGCAATCTAAGCGTGAAGTCAACACGCTAAACTTGCTAACATAGATCCTCACTGCTAATTGCTCACTGCTAATTGCTCACTGCTCACTGTTCACTTGTGCTCTTTGTGTGAGTCTTGGCGAATTATAAGTGGCCTTCGTCTAGGATGATTATATCTACTCTGCGGTTGTTGGCGCGGCCTTCTTCGGTATCATTCGAGGAAACTGGTGCTGTGGCGGCAAAACCGGCGATTTGGAACTTGTTTTCGTTTATGCCAAGATCGGCTAGATAACGAAGAACTGCCCTTGAACGTTCTGCAGACAATTGCCAGTTATCTTCCCAGGGGCCGGCTGTGTCAACGGCGGTATCATCGGTGTGGCCCTCTATCCTGAATTTTCTGTCGCGTAATTCATAGGAAACAAGATACGTTCCCAAGCGCAGAAGTATATCTCTGGTTGCCTCAATATTTATTTGAGCGCTGCCGGGGTAAAAAAACGCGTCGCCTGCAAGCGTAATTACAAGGCCGCGCTCATCGTGGGTTACCTTTATTTTATTGGTGCGTATCTCCGGTGAAAAAACAGAGATGGCTTTTCGCATGGCAGTGCCCATAACCCTGCCGCGCTCCATTGAGGGCAGGGACATAATTGTATTGCCTAAATCAGCGTTTTTGCCTGCGGAAATGGTAAAACCGCCGGCTAATGAGCCGATACCGCCCTGACGGACTGAATCGGAAAGCGCGTCCATTTGCGCCTGGGTAACGTCATCGGGATTAAAAAGAACGACAAAGAAACAAAGACAGAGAGTAATCATGTCCGAGTAGGTATTTAACCATGTACTCGGGGTAGGTTCGTCTGCTTTCTTCTTACGCGCCATATTTAACCTTGTCCTTTAGGACTTCTAGTCCTTTAATACTTCTTTTTCCATCGCTACGCGCGCGACAGGATTAAGATACGCAAGAAGTTTCATTGCTAAAATACGCGTATTATCACCGGCTTGAATCGAAAGAACTCCTTCGATAATCATTTCCTTCATACTGGCTTCATCATTATCAAATATGCTAAGTTTGCTTGCAAAGGGAATAAAATATACGTTAGAAAACATAGAACCGTAGAATGTCGTAATAAGAGCAAGAGCCATGTTAGGGCCGATAGACGCTTTATCGTCAAGGTTGCGTAACATACCTACCAATCCCATAACCGTACCTAACATTCCCAATCCGGGTACAAGAGTCGCCCACATGTTAATAAGTTTAATTTTAAATGAATGGCGGCTCTGCATTTGGCTTAATTCCAATTCCAAAAGATCGCGGATAATTGTCGCGTCTGTTCCGTCTACTACAAGACGCAAACCCTTTTTCATAAATTCATCTTCAAGGTCTTCAAGCTCGTCTTCCAAAGCAAGCAAACCCTCACGGCGGGCTTTTTCGGAAAACGCAATCATCTTCTGAATTATACTTCCCGTATCAAATACAGGCTGTTGGAAGGCAAGGCCGATAGCGGCAAAAATTCCCAAGCTGTCTGATAATGAGAACGCTATCATAAGGGCAAAATATGAGCCGACAAGAACGAGGAGGAGTGAGGGAATATCAATAAAGGCCCCAAGACTGTTACCGCTCAATAGGATGGATCCAACAATCATAAACATTGCGCCTAGTGCTCCGACTAAGCTTCCCATATTAATGCTTTTACTCATATTCTCACTCCTGAACAATATACGGGCTTAAGCGCCGCCGGTACTCATCAATTCTTTCCAAAACCGTATCTACCTCTTCTTTTAAAATATGATGTTTGCCGGACAACATTATTAAAGCGGTATCGGGGCGGATTTCTATACATTCAATCTGATGAGGATTAATGTAATACTCCGTCCCGTCAAGCTTTGTTACTTTTATCATATTTCCTTTATTGATTAACGGCTAGGGGCGGTTAGGGGCATCTCTGTCCCTAACCTGTCCCTATCCGCTTATCTCCTTTACTACCTCTTTAGCGTCAACAACTCCTGCAGGAGCTGATCCGCCGTTTGAATTGTTTTGGAGTTAGCCTGAAATCCGCGCTGTGTGACAATCATGTCTACAAACTGATCCGCCATGTCAACGTTGGACATTTCCAATGTTCCGGCGGAAATCTTGCCCTTTCCGGCAATTCCCGAAGGACCGATATTCGCTAACCCTGAGTTATTGGAAACCCGGAATGTGTTATCACCGGCTTTTTCAAGACCGCCCTGGTTGGGGAAGCTTGCCATTGCCACTTGTCCAATGGTTCTTGTAGTGCCGTTGGTATAAATACCGGTTATAACTCCCGATTGATCTATTTTAAAATTATCAAGATAGCCCATTGTGCGGCCATCCTGCTCTACCGCTTTTGAAGAACTTGATTCTGCGTACTGGGTAAGCGAATTGACGAAGCCGCCGACAGTGCCAAGGTTAAGGACAAATTCCTGCCTGACGGGAGTGCCATCTTCGTTGGCAGCCGCTGTCTGCACGTCGAAAGCTGCGTTCATCTGAACACGCCCCGTCCCCCCAGAGACATTGCCCGCTCCGTCTTCGGCGGAAAGCAAGGTGCCGTTATTTGAAAAGTTGACGACAAAAGTTGTAGGTCCGCCCGCTGCCGGAGCTTCCGCCCCAAAACCGATTGTCGTATTTGTAGGAGTCGAATTCTGCGGATCGACCGTAACTGCCTCATTCCAAATGTTAGCCGTACCCGCCACTCTTGTAAATTGAACCTGCAAAACGTGTTTGTCGCCGAATGAATCAAAAATATCGATGGTTGTTGACCATGTCGCATCACGTATCTGCGCCCCTGTGGGATTTGCCGGCAGTTCGGGAATACGCTTGTCAAGGTTACAGGCAAACTGAATCATCGTTGTCGCCTTTGCCGGGTCTTTACCGCCGACCGGTATTACAAGATCATTAATGGGGCTTGAAACGTCCAATACGCTTGTGCCGTCAACATCTCTCGCCATCCAGCCTTGCACTTTCATTCCGTTTGCGGGATTTACCATAGTGCCATTCATATCAACTGAGAACGCGCCGGCTCTTGTGAACAGTTGCGTACCACCGTCATCAAGGATGAAAAAACCGTTTCCGGTAATGGCAAGGTCAGTCGGATTGTTTGTCGCCTGCAAACTGCCCTGAAGGTGAAGCGTGTCAATTGACGCAATGGACATTCCAAGGCCGACTTCTTTGGGGTTTACGCCGCCTAAGTCTTCTGTGGGACGTGCCGCGCCTTGAAGCTGCTGATACAGAATGTCCTGAAAACCGACCCTATTGCGTTTAAAGCCCGTCGTATTGATATTGGCGATGTTGTTGCCAATAACGTCCATTCTGGTCTGGTGGTTCTGAAGTCCGGAAACGCCGGAAAACAATGATCGCATCATAAGTCTACTCTCTCCTTTTCATCCGCAAAAACTTTGATTACATGATTCCAATCATAAAAATTACCGTTTACCAACACCTCAGGTGTTTCTCCCCTGGTAACCGCCTGAACAACGCCATATACACTGCGCTCTCCCTCGATTATTTCAACGCTCTTTCCCAACGAGCTTGCAGCCTCGTTCCCCATGAGCATGGAAGTAAGTTTGGAAAAATCTTTTGCCATACCGGTCATTTGTTC
>NZ_BDHF01000066.1:0-11441 GCF_054786115.1 Treponema sp. R80B11-R83G3
CAAATCAAACGCCCAAAGGGGTACGGAGTTTTAACGGAAGAAGAAGCGTTAGCCGCCGCCGAAAAATTAGGCTTTCCAGTGTTAATGCGCCCGTCTTATGTGCTTGGCGGACGAACAGCCGCTCATCGGTTACTGTGTTTAGAAGGGAGCGGATTTCTTCGGTTGATTTTGCGGACAGGCGCGGCATTTCTAGGGTGTTAAGGCCTATCTCCGCGCCGCACACGGCTTTTACAAGGGCTTCTTCAAAAGTGTCGGCGATTGCCATTACTTCGCCGGTGGCTTTCATTTGAGTGCCAAGCTCTTTTTGCGCGTACACAAATTTGTCAAATGGCCATTTTGGGAATTTCACCGCGACATAGTCAAGAGTCGGCTCAAACGCGGCGAATGTATTTCCCGTAACGGCGTTTATTATCTCATCTAGGGTATAGCCGATGGCGATTTTTGTCGCGACCTTCGCAATGGGGTATCCTGTCGCCTTGCTCGCGAGGGCGGAAGAACGCGAAACGCGCGGGTTTACTTCGATGACCGCATACTCAAAACTGTCGGTATGCAGGGCGAACTGTACGTTACAGCCGCCTTCAACGCCGAGCGCGCAAATTATATTCAACGCGGCTGAACGCAACATTTGATACTCTTTGTCAGCTAACGTAACGGCGGGAGCGATAACGATGCTGTCGCCCGTGTGTATGCCTACAGGATCGAAGTTTTCCATTGAACAAACTGTGATTACGTTCCCTACCCTGTCGCGCATCACTTCAAACTCGATCTCCTTCCAGCCTGCGATGGATTTTTCCACTAAAATTTGATTTATCGGCGATAGTGATAATCCGTTAGCGGCAATTTCTTTGAGTTGAGCTTCGTTAGTTGCAATGCCGCCGCCTGAACCGCCAAGAGTGAATGCGGGACGCACAATAACGGGGTACCCCAGTTCATGGGCAAATTTAATCGCCGTTTGCACGTCAATTGCGATTACCGAAGGAATCACGGGCTGGCCTATGCTTTGCATTGTTTCTTTAAACAGTTTTCTGTCTTCAGCTTTGTCGATAGTTTCAGGAGAGGAGCCGAGCAGGCGCACGTCCATTTTGTCAAGGAAGCCGTCTCGGGCAAGTTGCATACAGAGAGTGAGTCCCGTCTGTCCGCCGAGACCGGATAATATGCTGTCGGGGCGTTCTTTTTCGATAATACGCTTGACGGTGGCAAGGGTCAAAGGCTCGATGTAAATTTTATCGGCGATGTTGTTATCTGTCATTATGGTGGCAGGATTTGAGTTAACAAGGACAATTTCAATACCGTCCTGCCGGAGTACCCTGCAAGCCTGCGTTCCCGCATAATCAAATTCCGCCGCCTGCCCAATGACAATTGGACCTGATCCTATGACCATTGTTTTTTTTATCTTTTTATCAAGCGGCATGGGATTTCATCCTCCAGCGTCCATCCTTATACGGCATCTTTATCCCAATAAATAAGTAATTTTTGGTTTGTAATATCTGAATGTAAAATTAAACCGGGCGTTTGCGCTATGTGTATCACGGACTCCCATTTCTTTTCTTCCGGAAAGAATTCCGCAAACAGATTCTCCCGCGATAAAATTTGTTCGGGACAAAATACTATGCCGGGTTCTCCGTCAAATACGGCGGCATAAAAAATATCAGACTCCACAATGTCCTGGAAAAAGTGGCTGCCAAAAGACAACTCAGGCACTATGCCGGCTTTCAAGTACGATACTTCGCACAGGGCCGCCATGTTGCATAACTCACTAAAATGAACCGGAACTCCAAGTGAGGGCGTTGTTGTTCCCCACCTTCCCGGCCCCATTAATAAAACCGTTTTATCTTTTAACTTTTGGTTAATAAGGCCGACTGTACGCGCAGCCTGATATTTATCATTATCTGTCAGATCAAGATATTCCGTCGCCTTGACAAAAACGACATAATCAAAATGCAGCCTGATATTGCCGCCCATAAAATCACCGGCGGATGAGAAAAATATCTGCTCCTGCTTCGGTTGCGGAGCTTCCATGACTCTGCCAAGCCCTTTTGTTTGCAGGGGGCGGCATTGCAGAAGATTAAATCTAAAATCGCCATTTGGATCAAAATTAGCTGTAAACTCAATATCCACAGGATAGTTATAGGCGGCGCTCAACGTAGAAAGCACCGTGCGGACAAATTCCGGAAAACCGGTTTCAGTTAACAGTTTATTAAAATCCGGTATTCTGGGAGTAAAGTTATATTTAATTCTAAGTTCTTTCATACGGTTAATCGCCGCGTTATCCGTTGTAAAAAAAATATTTTTATCGGTTTTTAAATCGCCGTCCGCAAGTTTTTCAAGAGGCACTTCCGCCAATTTGTTATTAAGAAGGTCAAGCACATCGGCTTTATGTTGGGAAAACTTTTTTTCATCGCCGTAACTGACAGGCGGCCCCCTATTCGGGCAATCTAAAGGAACAATTTTCGCGTAATCGCCTGAAACGCGGTCAACGGCGCGTGTTCCAAGACCGAATACCAGCCGTAGCATACCCGCTTCGGGGTTCATTGATTTGTCCCATACATACAGATTGATGGAATTCCCGACTCCGGCAATGTGCGGAAAAAACAATTCATCGTAATGGTTGCCTGAAACGCGCTGAACAAGAATCGCCATTTGCTCATCCTGATTGGTAAGACCCCTTCGCTGACGGTAAGAAAGAGCGTCATCATTCATGGTACTGGCGTAGACGGTACGTACCGCTTGTTCAAATGCAGAATAACGCTCCTCCGGCGTGCCTTGATTGGCGCAGAAGACGCTTTCGTATTTTCCGGCGAAAGCGTTGCCAAAGTTGTCTTCGCGCAGTGAGCTTGATCGGACTATAATGGGCGATTGTCCGAAATGTTCAAGCATCTGTATAAACTGTTCTCTGATAATATCGGGAAATTTTCCCTGTCTCATCTTTTCCTGCAATTCTTTCGCGACCGTAAAATACCCTTCGGTTGTTTTTTGCTTAATCCGCAAATCCCACAGCCCGTTATGTACAATGTAAGTGTAGAAAATATCCGAACCCAGATAATACGAGTCATGCGGCTCCCAATGATTTCGCATAACGTCCCCGGCTTCTTTCTCCAGAATTTTTCTTGCAAGAAGCATCCCGACGCTTTTTCCGCCGATAAAACCCGTTCCTATTTCCCTCTCCGCAATATCAAGAATATCCCTCAGCGTAAAATATTTGTCAATAAGGCTTGTTATGCGCAATTCTTTTCCGATAATCCAGCCCATAAGCATCTTCTTCATCTTTTCCTGAGAATCTTCATCGCTGCTAAGGGATGAACGCGCGTGATCAAGTTTAATTTGCCAATAATCCCTTGGCTGTCCGCCCTTGCTGACCCGTGAAAACAAAGTCGCCGCGTCAGCGCTTGACGTAAGTGAAACGGCTTCATCGCCGTCAATCAAATGGGGAAAAAACATTGTGGGCGAATATCTTTCCCATACTTTGAGCGGATGAATGTAAAATTTATTGTCAACATTGTACACGTCCATTAAAAGTTGCGTAGTTTCCCGTATTCGGGCAATTGTGTCGTGGGTGAGGGAACCTCTGATAATGGCGAAATAAGCCAGCGTGTCAAGGATAAACAGGAAAGGGCATGTTATACGAAAAAAATTGCCTACCATCATGTCGGAACTCCAGCTTGTAAGCAAGTCGCTAAGGCAGTCAAACACATAGAAAGCCTTTAGTCCCTCGCGGTCAATAATATCATGGACTTTAAGGGCGAATAATTCAAAACCTTCCGATGTATCCAATTGATACATAACAGAGGGTTCGTTATCCGCCATTAACTGCTCATGGTTTCCGAACCGGAAGTAGACAAGCCTGCGGTTGTCCTGCTTTGCCTGCCTGATATACGGACGCAATACATGGAGATAATCTTCTATGGACTGCACCTGCCAAACTACATTATCACCTAACCTAAACATGTCAATAGCCTGATCAAGACCGGACATTCCTGTGCTTACTCTTCTATCCAATGGCATAATCGTTCACCTCCTCCGGAGCCTTTATCATATCCGCAAATAAAAATATATCATCGGTTATCGCGTAACAATAAGTGCATATCTTTTCTTTTGTCGTAAAATCACGGTACGGGTTTGAAAGGCAGCTTTTTCTGCCTCGGATAATGGCTTTTATTGTTTCATGAAAAAATCCGCGCCATGCCCAGTTTTTATTTTTAAAATCTCGGCATACGATATTATCCGATTCCCGTTCAATATTATTGGAAAGTTGGACGCCTTTTTTACTGCACATATAAATCCGTATCACATCCTTTAATTCACTGAAAAGTTTAATAAGGTATTCATCGTTGTTTATCTTTTCGTTATCGAACGGGTTTTCATGAAAAAAAAGCTCAATTTGAATATCAAGGGAATTTTTTAAGGATTCCGCGTCGAACGTTTTGCTTTGTATCGCGTTATAGGCGGTTGCGATTAACGCGGAAAAAACAAACGAGTTGACAACCGGATCGCTCATGGACGCTTGAGGGACGGCAAGCAAAAATCCCTGGTAAAATCTGCCCTTTGAGGAAATGCAAATATCAAGCTGGCGCTCAGTCTCCACTCCTTCATGCAAAACTTCGATGCCTACGGAATCCGCGAAGGCGGCAATGGCGCGTAAATATTCCCGGTAATGATAGGACGTTTCACTGTTATGAATGTAATCAATATTGATTTTTATAATGTCGGGATGAAGTTTTGCCAGCCTGTCAATATTACTGGCTTCCTTTCCGTAGTCGTCAAGCGCTATTCTGCAACCGGCTTTTTTGTAGTGGACAATGGCGCGAAGATATTCTTCGTTTGCGTTAAAATCTTCTTCCGTAATTTCTATAACCAGCCTGTCGTTGGGGATGCCAAATTCTTTCGCCAATTGCAAAGTTACCATATCTTCCGGTTTTTCCAAAAAAGGCAGTAGCCACGCCAATCTGATATTTATAAACAGATATTCATTCCGCTTTTCTTCGGCGTATTTTTTCATTGCGTATCTTCTTACTATTCTGTCTACTCTGAGAGCTTCTTCATGCGATATGCTGGGGTCTGTAAAAAAAGGACCTAAAGAATTCACTGCTCCGTCGTCATCCACATAACGCCCCAGAATTTCAAAAGCGTATACGTTATTTGAATCAGCGGAAAGAATAGGTTGAAAGTAAGCGATTACGTTGTCGGCTGTTAAATTCATTTTTTCATCCTTTCTATAAAACGGTCAAACAGAAAAGCCGTATCAAGCGGCCCACCGCACGCTTCGGGGTGAAACTGCACCGAAAACGAATTGCCGTAATCCATACCCTCGCATGTGCCGTCGTTTACGTTCACAAACGAACCGTTATCTGCAACAACAGCGTATCCGTGATTTTGACTGGTGATGTAAACGCGCCCTGTTGCCAATTCTTTAACAGGCTGGTTTGCCCCTCTGTGTCCGAATTTAAGTTTGCGCGTTGAATAGCCGTTTGCCAACGCCAGCAATTGGTGTCCCAGACATATTCCAAAAATCGCCACTCCGCTCTTTTGCAGAATACGGAGCGTCTCTATAATTCCGCTATTGGCGCTTTCCGCCGGGTCTCCGGGACCGTTACTGAGCATGATCCCGTCCGGTTTGATTTTCAGTATTTCCTGCGCGTTTATGTCATGCGGAAAAGACCACACCTCGCAGCCACGCGCCGAAAGCGCGTTCGCTATTCCGCGCTTTGCGCCAAAGTCCATTAACGCTACGCGTTTTTTTACCTGCGAATTTTTCGGCGGGGTTTTTGTAACAGTCCGCGATGACACGGCGGCGACCGCGTTTATAATTGAATACGCTTTTGTTTCGGCAATGTCGGCTTCTGTGGGAGGCGCAGACGTAATTTTTCCGTTCATAACGCCGTTTTCCCTAATGATTCTTGTAAGCGCCCTCGTGTCAATTCCGTATAATCCTGTAATACCGCGCTCTTTTAAAAAAGCGTCAAGAGTGCCCTCACTCCTGAAGTTGGACGGGTTTTTACACGGATGTTTGACAATATACGCCCTTGCCCCGACATTTGCGCTTTCAAAATCGGGGGGGATAACTCCGTAATTTCCGATTAGGGGAAAAGTTTGAAGGACAATCTGCCCGTAATAGCTTTGATCGGTCAAAGTCTCCAAATAACCGGTCATGCCGGTTGCAAAAACGACTTCCCCTGTAATTTCCCCCTGAGCGCCAAAATATTCGCCTTTCATTACAGTGCCGTTTTCCAAAACTAAATACGCGGTCATTTCTTGTCCTTTATTTAAATTAAATAATGCCATTTTACGGAATATTTATCAAGAGACATTTATTGCTAATTATTTTTACCACGAACCATCACGAACAGCGACTGGATATGGGCTAAAGGTTCGTGGTGTTCGTGTGGTTCGTGGTAAAATTCTTCATAAAACGGAAATAACGGGATTTGTTACTCAAGTATTCCCGCGAGAGTGTGCATTACGGCGTTTATATCGATGGGTTTGGAAAGATGGCCATCCATTCCTGAGGCTAGGGCTTTTTCAATGTCTTCTTTATATGCGTTAGCTGTCATGGCAACAATGCGCGTTTGTTTATGCGGCACATTACAGCCTTTAATTTTTTCATTTTTAATAATTTCAGCTTCAATGGCCCTTATTTGACGGGTGGCTTCATAGCCGTCCATTATAGGCATCTGTATGTCCATAAAGATAAGGTCGTAATAATTATGCGGCTTCCCGTTAAAAAGGGCGACAGCCGCAGCTCCGTCCGTGGCTTCGTCAATTTCCACATTGGTATCCGAAAGAAGCTCCGTTAAAATAAAACGGTTTATTTCCACGTCTTCCACAATAAGGATGCGCTTGCCGGAAAGATCGGGCGTAATTTCTCCGATAGCCTTATCTTGCTTTTCTTCAACTATCGGGAAACACAGCGTAAATTCAAATGTCGAACCCTCGCCCAGTTTGCTTTTTACGCTGATACGCCCCCCCATCATTTCCGTAAGATTCTGGCTGATGGAAAGCCCAAGTCCGGTTCCGCCATATTGGTTAAAAATAGCCGAATCAGCCTGACTGAAAGATTTAAAAAGCTTTCCCATCTGTTCCTCTGACATTCCGATACCGTTATCTGAAATAATAAATTGTATTTTTACATACTCTTCATTTTCATCAAGCGCATTAAGTGAAAAAAACACTACGCTGTCTTTTGGGGTAAATTTTACCGCGTTTCCCAAAAGGTTTAGCAGTATTTGATTGAGTCTTAATTTGTCCCCCATGACGCGGTAATTATTAAAATTTTCAAAATTGGTTTCCAGACGTATATTTTTTTCCGCGCAGCGGAGAGTTATGAGTTTCACCACCTCATCCATTGCCGCCTTTAAAGAAAAAGATTCATGGATAAGCTCAAATTTGCCTGACTCTATTTTTGACATATCCAATACGTTGTTCAGCAATCCTAAAAGATGTACGGAAGCGGTTTCTATCTCTTTAATTGCCGACAATGTTTTTTGACTTTCAGCGTTTTTTTGGGCGATAAGCGCCATGCCAATCACCGCGTTAAGCGGGGTGCGTATTTCATGGCTCATGTTCGCAAGGAAAGCGCCTTTTGCCATTGACGCGGCTTCCGCTTCTTTACGAAGTTCCGCCAGCCGCGTATTTTGTATGTTTATTTCAGAAATCATGGAATGGTAAACGCTTACGTCGGACATGATAAGAATATAACCTTTAGGTTTTTTTCTAACCATTATTGTTTTTAGCGTTACCATAAAAGTTATTATTTGCCCGCCTTTCAGGAACAGTTTGATCTCTCCGCTTCGTTCAATATTTTCTTTTTTAAGCTGTTCGAAAAAATCATTCGGCGTACATTCAGCGTTCTGTTCCCGTAAATAGGCAAGAAATTTTTCCAGCGTACTTTGACCGGTATCAAATGAAAAACTGGGAAAGGTCATTAGCGCGGCAGGGTTCGTGTCCATTATGCGGTTCTGTTCGTCAAAAACAAGAATCGCGTCTTTGATGAGGGCGTAAATATTGTTCATGGTTATAGCTTTTATGTTTAAAAGCTGTGACTTGTAAGACGTAATGGCAAAGAGCATAAAAGTAATAAAAAATCCCAGAGGAGTTATGTCATAAGGAATGAAGCGTTGTATTTCGGTGGTATATAAAATATTTAGAATATAAGGAAGGGACATCCCAAATACTGTGACAATTACCAGAGGTTCATCTCTGGCGCGTTTAAAAACATAGCGGATAAGAACAATAAAAGAAAGAAGCACCACGGAGAAATCTACGACAGTGTGTATCCAGAAGAAAGGCCCCCGCGTAGGAACTGGAAACGCATAATCAGGAAACATTAAATGATGCAAAGGATTGGTTATCATAAACAGAATATCCAGAGCCGGAAATATGCAGATAACAGGCAGGGCAAACCGGTATTTATATGTTCTTATATGCGCAAAATTAAGGATAAACCACAAAACGCTGAATGGAATAATACAGACAAAACAAATCCGCAAAGTATAGATAACAGGGAAAAAATTTTCGGCAGAAATAATGGAAATTGCGTTTAGAAGCGTCCAAAAAATGACAAAAATGCCCAAACAAAAAAAACTTACGGAACGGCGGTTCCTTGTATCACCAAACCACAAAAAACATAGTATATATACGATAACAGAACTGAAAACAAGAGAAGTTACGAATATTGAGACTTCTATCCACATAATGGCTATATTTAGATATAGCACAAACTATAGAACAAAAGGCACCCATTTGGGTTCAGGAGTGAAATTTAACAAAAACAATATTCATATTCTTTTATGTATATTTATAATGTACAATAGAAAAATGTTGAAACGAATAATTTTAAAACCGGGCGAGGAAGAACGTATACTTCTAGGTCACCCCTGGGCGTATGGCAATGAAATTGACAGCGTACTGGAAGGCAAGGAAAAGGCGCATCTTATTCCCGGCGAGTGCGCCGATGTCGAAAGCAGCCGCAAAAAATATTTAGGCAGGGCTATAGTAAACCCAAACTCAAAAATTACAGCGCGCATATACAGCCCCTCCAAAGAGGGTATCGACAAAGGCTTTTTCAAACGGCGTATCCGCGAGGCGGTTCTAAGGCGCATATTTTTCCGCGATCTTTCCATCGAATCGGCGCGGCTTGTTTTTGCTGAAGCTGATTTTCTTCCCGGTCTTATCATTGACTGTTTTACAGGCTGGCCGTTATCTGAAATTGAATCCGCCGTAACGCGGCGCCCCGTCACTTTTGAAGCCGCAAAGGCCGCCTTAGGCCCTCCGCGCTTTTGGCTTTCGGCGCAGTTTCTAGTCTGGGGAATGGACTGCCGACGCGAAATGATAATCGAAGCGCTGTGTGAAGTGGTAACAATAATCAATGCGCCAAATGTGAAAAATGGCGCGATAAATACTGTCACGGCAGAAGCTGGAAACAACACGGCGGATACGGCGAATTCCGGCGCTATGGCGTATCCCGCAGCGTTTATCCCGAATGGCGCGGTTGGCGGCATTTACGAAAAATCCGCCGCCCATGTCCGCGAATTGGAAGGGCTTCCGTTACGCGAAGGCGTACTGCAAGGCTCATTCCCAGAAACAGGGATTGTCATTTTTGAGGGAGACTTGCCTTTTATCGTGGATCTGCCTCAGGGGCAAAAGACGGGTTTTTTTCTTGATCAGCGTGATAACCACCTGCTTGCTGGCAAATACGCGTCTCTGTTGCAAAAAGAGACAGGAGCGGAACTGCGTATTCTTGACGCATGTTCGTACACAGGCGGCTTCGGCCTTCACGCGCTAAGGGCGGCGGGAAGTCTCATCATGCTTGACGTATCGCAGGCGGCGCTTGAAACTGCGCGAAAGAACGCAGTGTTGCACGGTGCCGCAGATCGCGTAACAACAGTCGAGGCGAATGTTTTTGACGAATTGCGTAATTTAGCGCGGCGCAAAGAGCAATTTGATATGGTAATACTCGATCCGCCTGCTTTTGCAAAATCACGAAGCTCTCTTGAAGAAGCCCTGCGCGGCTACAAGGAAATAAATTTACGCGCGATCAAACTTGTCCGCTCAGGCGGCATCTTTATAACCTGCTCATGCAGTCAGGCGTTAGACGAAATCCTATTTAAGCGCATGGTCGCCGAAGCCGCCGCAGACGCGCAATGCCGCCTTGTACAGATTGATTTTCGCTTTCAGGCGCAGGATCATCCGGTGCTTGTTGGCTATGATGAGTCGTTGTACTTGAAGTGCGGGTTTTTTCGGGTGATTTAATTAACAGTGAGCAGTGAGCAGTGAGCAGTGAGCAATGAGCAATTAACAATTAGAAATTAGCAATGTTGTTGTTCGTTATCTATGCGTGACCAAGAGAGGGAGTGGGGAGTAGGGAATGGGGAGTGGGGGTTTTTGTTCGTTATCTGCGCGTGAAGTTTACGCATAGCCCTCGGACAAAAACCCCACTCCCCACTCCCAGTGTGAAAATTTTCCAAAAAATTTTTAAAAACAGTCAAGCAAAACCGCAAGTCCACGCCATATATAGGGAACCTTCTTTTTGAAGGTTCGGGAAAAAACTATTTATGGAGTTGATTATGGAAGCAAACAATCAAAATCCCGCTCAGTACGAGTGGGGCCCTTTCCCTTTCAGGGACGGGGAGCGTATCTTGGACATCCGCTATGACCCGGTGTTCAAAGCCGTATTCACAAAAGACTCGTCAACGTCAAGAGGCGCGTTGTCGGACTTGATTTCCGCGCTTATCGGGCGCAATGTCGCGGTGGAGACTATCACAGCCAACGAACCGCCTATTAAAGATTTGAGGCAGAAATACGTGCGCTTCGACGTATCATGCAGAACAAAAGAATGCGAGCTTGTCAACGTGGAAATGTCATTTAATCCCAACGCTGATGAAATGGTGCGCCTTGAATACTATACGGCGATATTATTCACCGGGCAGGACATTCACGGGGATGGCAAAAATTATAACGATTTGAAAGAAACCTATCAAATCGCAATTCTTGCAAAGGGAAAATTTTTCCCAGACGAATACTTGATACATGATTTTTCATACAGCGATCTTAAAACCCGCGTCTGTCTTGGTGGAAAAACCAGAATAATAACTGTTGAGTTAGTAAAAACAAAACCCATTGCCGGAAAACCCATTGAAGATATGACAAACGCTGAACAGTGGGCAATGTTTTTTGAATATTTGACAGACGAGGAGAAAAGGGCTAAAATAATTGATATAACCAACCGAGAGGAGGGCATAATGATGGCGGTAAAAACCATGACGGGCTTCACGCAGAATGAAATAGAGTACATACGCAAGATGGGTGAGTTAAAAGCTGAACTAGACTATCAAAGCGGAATGGTATGCGCCTTAGAACCGCCTCGCGGATACGCCGTTTGAAAAAGCCTTTGTCGATACCCTCTTTGGAGGGGCTGTATATGCGCGCTGTAATTTTTGAGTTTGGGT